>DASXPZ010000419.1:0-8758 GCA_036493275.1 Pirellulales bacterium | reverse complement strand
TCCTGCGCGTGGATCCAAACACTGGCAACCGCACGCTGGTCAGCAGCATGGGCGTCGACGCGAACGACAATCCCACGGGCAACGCCGGGCCATTCGCTGGATTTTATAGAAACGCGCAGGTTTTCAACGGAGGAATCCTGGCGAGCAGCAGCTTTGGATCGTTGGTGACCGTGGATCCAGTCACCGGCGACCGCAGCTTGTTTGCCGGAGGAGGCTCCGGTCCCGCTCCTGGAGCCACCGGAATTGCGATTGCCGGGAACAATATCTATGTCAGCAACAACTACACAACCGCCAATACGCCTTCCACGATTTCGCAGGTCGATGCCTTAACTGGCGCTCGCACGATCAATTCCGGCGCCGGCGTTGGTAATGGGCCGTCTCTCAACATACCAAATCAACTGCTGCTCGATAGTTCCGGTTCCTTGCTGGTCGCGGAGTTCGACGGAATTCTCCGGATCGACCCGCTCACTGGCGTCCGCTCACTCATTTCCGGCGGCGGCGTGGGGACCGGTCCGAGTACCTTCGGCCTGACCCTGGGAATCCTGCCGTCAGGTTCCCTCATTACCGAGTCATTTCCATTAAACGCCAATCAGGATTGCCAGATCTTATCGATCGATCCCAGCACCGGCAATCGGACCATTTTATCGGACTCCGCGCATGGCTCAGGTCCGGAACTCTTCTGGACGGGCGGACTCGCCGTTGCGCCGGGCGTGCCCGAACCGACGTCGCTCGTCCTGGCCCTGCTGGGTGGGCTGTCGTTGCTTGCAACGTGTCGACGCCGCTGGTCGAACGTCTTTTTGTCCCAAGTCGTCGCCGAGCTACGCTTGCTTCGTATCAAGCCATAACGTCACCGGGCCATCATTGACCAGAGCCACTTGCATGTCGGCGCGAAAGCGCCCTGTCGCGACTTCGATTCCCGCGGCGCGAATCTTGGCGACGAAGGCTTCGTAGAGTTGCTCGGCCAATTCGGGTTGCGCCGCCGCCACGAAGCTGGGGCGTCGTCCGCGACTGCAATCTCCCAATAGTGTGAACTGGCTGACGACCAGCATTGCGCCGCCGACGTCGGCCAGGGCAAGATTCATTTTTCCGTTGGCGTCGTTGAATATCCGCAGCCCGGCGATCTTGTCGGCCAACTGCGCCACGTCATTCTCCGTGTCTTCAGCGGCGACGCCCAGCAGAACCACCACGCCGCGGGCGATCCGACCGACGACTTCGCCGGCGGTCGTGACCGAGGCTTCGCTGACACGTTGCAGGCAGGCTCGCATTGGTTGGTTCCCGAGCGGAAAAACATAGAACAGTAAGGGCCACACGGCATGCGGCGCCGTTGCTTTTGAATTCCGTTTTTCGATCGCCCCAAATGGGGCTGACGACGCCATTTCTCGCGCAATCGAACCCAGGGCTACGCCGCCAAAAAGGCGGCTCGCCCTGGGGCTATTAACTGTCGTCCCTGCGGGACTTGTTTCCACTTGTCGCCAAAGGCGTGATTCAAGCAGCAGCCCACAATACGCCAGCGGGGGGCGAGTCACAATCATCTCGTTAGAACGCAACAGATCAACTGGCGTAAACGCAAACCAGTTGCAAATGGCGCCTTGCCCCCCTGCCCTGCCGCTGTCATACTCGCCTATCCGAAAAAATGAGTTGGAGGCGAGACGTGGATCGCGGTTGGCTGTTGGTTGTCTATTGTCTGTTGATCATGGTCGCCTCATTGGCCGGCGGCTGGCTGCCGCTGTTGTTTCGACTCTCGCACACCGGCATGCAGCTCTCGATGAGCTTCGTCGGGGGCGCCATGATCGGCGTCGGCCTGTTGCACCTGCTGCCGCACGCCTTTTTCGAGCTCCAGGACATCTATCCTTGCGTCTGGTGGCTACTGGGCGGATTTCTCTCGATGTTTTTCATCGAGCGGGTCTTTCACTTTCACCACCACGACGTCCCGCCGGATGAAAACGAGCTGGCGGCAGCCGGAGCGCACGGTCATCAGCATGGACATGCACATGCGCACGGTCACGCGCACGGCCCAGATTGCGATCACTCCGGAGACAAGCCGCACGCCTGGCGGGCGGCGCTTGCCGGATTGGCGCTGCATAGCGCAACGGACGGCGTCGCCCTGGCCGCGGCGGTCTCGGCCGACATCGACGCGGATGGCGCCGGTGTGGCGCTCGCCGGCCTGGCGGTGTTTCTCGTCGTCTGTTTGCACAAGCCGTTCGATTCGCTCACGCTGGGAACGTTGATGGCCGTGGGGGGCCAATCGAAACGGGCCCGCCACGTGGTCAATTTTCTCTACGCGCTCGCCGTGCCGATCGGCGTTAGCGTATTTTTGCTGGGTGTGAATGTCGAGCCAGGAACGCAACGGCAAATCATCGGCGCGGCGCTGGCGTTTGCCGCCGGAACGTTCCTCTGCATCTCGACCAGCGATCTACTGCCGGAGCTGCAATTCCACGCGCACGATCGTTTGAAGCTTTCCGCCGCTCTGTTGGCCGGCCTGGCGCTTTCGGCGGCGATTGTTGTTGCAGAATCGTCGATGCACGATCACGGCGCGCATGCCCCCACCGGAAAAGATTCGCACGAGGAACACGATCACGATCACGCGGCGGAATCACACGACCACGCGCACTAAGGCAAACCGCGTTCGTCGCGGATCTTTTTGACCCGCTCCATCACTTCGGTCACCACGCGGTGATTCTCGCGAATATTATTCGCTTCGATGAACGACGCCCAGACGATAAAGCCGAGCCCGATGGCGGCGGCGGCGAAGTGAAGATTCGCCCAGGTCAATCCAAACGGGGCGGCGCCTCGAAAGGTTCCGGCCGGGTCCCCTGCCCCGCCCAATGCAATGATCCCCACGACCACCAGCATGTTCCCCACGGCCAGCGGAAACGTGCGCCGCTTGAGCGCGTTGCTGCGGCGAACGAGCGAGGCTTCGAGCTGATAGGCGTCCGACACTTCTTTGCACCAGCGGCTGGCGCCGATGAAGTAGACCGAAACGATGCTGTTGACGAACACGACAGCAATCGACGCGGCAATGCCTGAGAGCCGGTGAACTGTGGCCAGTCGCTGCGCTGTTTGGTCGTTTCCATCGCGGATGTCGACCGTGCGCAAACCAAAGCCGAGGATCAACGTCGCGCCCACGGCCAGCACGGCCAATAGAGCCAATAAAGTAAAGATGCGAGCCAAGGCGAAACACGCTCCCTTCGAACCGTTACGACCCAAGCGAAATAGTCAGCGAATGTTCGTTAAATAAATGACAACCTTGTCGAAGGCGTCCATTCTATCGCGACGAATCGAGTTGTGGGACTGGGCCTGCTTGCGCGACTGGGCTTGATTGACAGATCGAAAGTGGCGCCTGCTCGGCGGGAGCCTCGCACTCCCGATTTACCGCGGGGCAACGCGTTTCATCGTTGCGACAAAGCGCCCCTCCCCTGCCCTGCTCGCCCCCGCCTCGCCTCGCGAGTAAAATAATCGCATGCAGAAGCCCACGATCGCGCTCACCGTTGGAGATCCGGCCGGAATTGGCGCCGAAGTGATTGTCGGGGCGCTGGCCGATCCGCGCGTCCATCAGTGGTGCCGACCCATCGTACTGGGGCATCCGGCCGTGATCTCGAGGGCCGTGCGATTGCTCAACTCGACCGCCGAGGTGCGCGAGGTCGCATCGGTCGCAGCGGCAATGCCCACGCTCGGGCTGATCCCCTGCCTGAATGTTTGCCGCGACGACGCCGCGGACGCGCCCCCCTGTCAGGTCGATCCGCGCGCCGGGCAGGCCGCGTACGACGCCTTGGTCGCCGCCGCCCGTCTGGCGCTGGCCGGAGAGATCGACGCGATCACCACTGCCCCGCTCCATAAGGGCGCGTTGTTTCAGGCTGGCCATCACTATCCCGGACATACCGAACTGCTGGCCGAGCTCTGCGGCGTGACTGATTTCGCCATGATGCTCTACCTGGCGCACGATGAGCAGATCCTTTCGCCCGGCGGGTTGGGCGTAATCCACACGACGCTACACATGTCATTGCGCGACGCGCTGGCCGCGCTTTCGACACAAGCCGTGCTCGAGAAAATCCGCCTGGCCGACGTCTCGATGCGTCCGTTGGTGGGGGGCGCGCCGCGGATCGGCGTTTGCGCGCTCAACCCGCACGGCGGCGAAGCGGGTTTGTTCGGCAATGAAGAAACTACGCTGATCGAGCCGGCCGTGAACGCCGCGAGGAGCGAAGGCATCAACGCCGCGGGCCCCTTCCCTACCGATACCCTGATGGTTCGCGCCCGCGACGGCGAGTTCGACGCCATCGTGGCCATGGTCCACGATCAAGGACACATCGCGCTAAAGTTGCTGGGAATGCATCGCGCGGTAAACGTCACGCTCGGGCTGCCGATCGTGCGGACCAGCGTGGCGCACGGCACGGCGTTCGACCTGGCGTGGCAAGGCCGGGCCCGCGCTTCGAGCATGATCGAGGCGATCCGCGTGGCGGCCGAGCTGGCTCGACATCGCGCGACGACACAAGCTTCGGCGCATGGCAATGCGCAATCGCCGAACGCGCAGACTCCCTTCGCGCCAATGCGCGATGTGTAACTACGGCCCTCTCGCAGATCGAAATGGCCTAGCGCACAATCCCAGGATGGCATGATGAACGATTCGCGATCGGCGGCGGCCTCGGCTTCGCCCCCCCTCCCCTCCCCTGCCCCGGACGTCTGCGTCGCAGTTTTGATTCGCCACGGCGCCACCGACGCCAGCGCCGCTCACCCGCAGATTCTGCAAGGGAGCGCGACCGACAGCCCCCTTTCGGCCGTCGGCGAGCGTCAGGCGGAACAAACGGCGCAGTTTCTGACATCGCGCAGAATCGATGCCCTGTTTTGCAGCCCCATGAAACGGGCCCGTCAGACGGCGGCGCCCATCGCCGCCGCGCACGGAATTGAATTGGAAATTGTGCCCGAGATCATCGAAGCCGACCTGGGCCGCTGGGAGTTGCGCAACTGGGACGAAATTGCGCGCGACGAGCCGCGGGAATATCAGCAATTCATCGCGGGGCCCGACATTCACGCTTACGGCGGCGGCGAGTCGATCGCTGGGGTGCGAGATCGGGCGCTGCCGGCGATCGAGCGCGTGATGGCCGCGAGCCTGGGAAAATCGATCGCCATCGTCACGCACCGGATCGTGATTCGCGCGTGCGTGGCTCACCTGTTGGGCGTGCCGCTGGCAGAATCGCGCCGCGTCTCCCCATCCACCTGCGGCGTCAGCTTACTGCGCTACAGCGGCGGAAAGCTGGAGCTCGTGGGCTTCAACTCGGTGTTTCATCTCGGCCAATAGGCGAAAAGAAAGCCGAGTTTGCGTCATTGCCGACCGATGAACAGTTCGGTGTCGTCGACCGGAACCAGCTCGCCTGGTTGGAACAAAAACTGCACCGGATCGATCGCGATATTGCGCTCGACGTCATAGAATTCGACGCCGTACATCGGCGACGCGTCATCGGAGTCTGTCTTGTCGTTGACGACTCGTTTGAAGTCGAACTTGTACGGAAAAAGATCGTCGACGCCAATGTAGAGATCGACGTGCGTCGGCGCCTGTTCCGGAAGTTTCTTCAAATCCGGCGTTCCTCCGGAATGGATGGTTTCTTTTTGCTCCGGCAATAGTTCAGCAAGCAGACTCGGATTTAGCCTACCGCTTACCTTGTGCGTTCTGATTTTGCCCACCGTTGCCGAACGGACGGTTTGCAGATCAAACGAGCGGCGGACGCCATCGACCAATAGCGGCAACCCGCCGAGCGCCAGTTCCTTGGTCGGCGTTCCGGCCGTCGCTCCGCCAGATGCCAGACGCGCTTCTCGCGCGGTCAGCGCCCGCGCCGCGTCGACGCGCCCTAATCGCACCGCGCCGAACAACGTGCGGCGACTCCAAAGCGCGTTGCCGTCACACACTTGTTGCAACGTGAAGAGATCGTCGCCCACGGGCATCTTTAGCTCCATGCGCAAGCGAATCGGCGCATGACCCGATTGCAGATACAGGCCTGTCCCGCTCAATGTTCGATCGAGCACATTGCCATGAAAACGAATTTTGGCTGAGAGCGAATCGAAGAGTGCTAGCTGATCGAGCGACCTCCGCGCCAGTTCCGCCCCTTGCGCAGTTCCGACCGCGGTCGGCGCCACCGTGGCGCCGAGTGAAGCGCCAGGAAGTGGAGGCGCCACCGCCAACGGCAAGGCTGGCAGCGAAGATTTGGCAATCGGCATAGCGCCCGCAAATGGCGGCGCCTCCCCCCCTTCCGCGCGGGCGCGCGGCGATTGTGCCGTCAGCAGCCCAGCGGTCACGGCGCCTACAATCCCCAGCACCATCGCTGAGAGGATGGGTAATCTGTGCTTCATTGTGGGGTTTTAACGGATTTGCCAAAGATTCTGGTTATGCAAGGCCGAACAACATTTCAGACGTTCGCCGCGTGAATTCCCAGGGAGTTCGCCATAGCGCTACGTCGGCGAATCGCGACAGCGGACTCTTCGGGAGATGGCCCGACGCGGACCGCGGCGCGCGAAGCATTGTAGGTGGATCGCCCAGGGCCGGTCCACGCCAAAAACGGCCAGAAAATCGCCCGGCGGAGGGCGCAAAACGACCCTCGCCGCAATTGAGTTGAGCATGAACTAACCAAATCACGGAGAGAAACGCACATCCGCTCCGCGGCGCGCTCGCGCGCCGCGGGCCGTAGCGCAACATAGCGCCGACGCCGGCGCACGGTTATCCAAGGGGGGAAACCAGATGAAGTACTCAATGACTCTGTTATGCCTATTTCTAGGCGCGGTGGGCTGCAAAGTCCCGCTGGCCCACAACCTGCCGCCGGCCGAGCGGATTATGGAGCCCGGCCCCGGCGTCGGGTTAAGTCCCGGCGTGATGATCCCGTCTTCGGACTCGATCGTCCCCTTCACCGGCGCCACGTCGCAAATTGCGTTCGTCGGGCCGGAAAGTATGCAAATCAACTGGGACGTCAGCCAACCAGGCGCGTTCGATTCCGAGCCGCTGATTGCGCCGGGTCGATCGAACTTTCCGCAGGCCGCTATCTACCGGTTGAAGTTGACGAACATTCCGAATCGCGCCGGTGTCGAGCTCTACCCGACGTTGGAAGTGGCCCCCACGTTGCCGCGCACCGACGCCTATCTCGCGCACAACGCGATCCCGTTCCAATTGACCGACGAAGACTTCGACCAGGTGCTCAGCGGCAACTTCGTCACCAAGGTGATCTACCTGCCCGATGCGGAGTTCCAGGAGCTCGCGTTGGCCGGTGTCGAAACATTGGTCAGCACGCGGCTCGATCCGGGCGTCGACCCGATCATCGAGGCCGATCGTCGCGGTTCGATTCTGGCGATCATACGCCTGGGCAATAAGGATCTGCAAATCCCCGGCGCCGACGGCGAAGGGATGATCGGCGGACCGCTCGGTGTTGGCCCCAATGGCATGGTCGGCGGCGGCATGATGGCCGGCGACTGTGGCATGGGCGGAACAGCGCCCAGTTGCTATGGCCCCGGCGGCGGCAGCATGGCAGGACCCGGCAGCTCGGTTCCGCCGATGCTTTCGGGCATCACGGCGCCGGAATATGGCATGCCGATCAGTGGCACGCCGATCGGCTTGCCAGGTCCTCCGCACATTCCGTTCGGTGTGCCGGCCGGCTTGCAGAAGCATGTCGTCCGCAACCACACGACGAACAACATCCCTGGCCCAGTGGCCAAGATTGCGATCGACGTCAAGCAGAAGCCGGGCCTCAGCTACCCGAAGCCGGTCAGCCACGTGTCGATCACCGAGAGCGTGCTTCCAGCGCCGGCCACGTATTGCCTGCCGGTGACGAGCAAGTTGCAGTTGATCGGCACTCCGACTCCGGGCGCGGGGGCATCGGACTGCGAATAACGTGAAACGAGATCACTCTTCCGTCGTTCCGCTGTGCATTGTGAGCCGCTGGCGCTAGCCACGGGTTCTTCGAACCGCTGCAAGGCTTAAGGCCCAAGGTTTGGCGAAGAAAAGCAACACGCAACGAGCGATGGAAGAGTCAGCGGGAAAAAGGGGCAGAAGCGTGGGGCAGAGGGCGTCTGACACCTCGAGGCTGCAACGTTTGAATCAGTGAGAGTTCCATCCACGAGATCCGGGACAATGGTCGAACAACTCCGCAACCTGGCGTTCCGTCCGGCGGTGCGCCAGGCATGGGTTGCTCGCATGGTAGCGGCGGTGAGCTTCGTCGTTTTGGCCACGAGCGTTCCGCTCAAAGCACAAACGCCGAACGTTCATTATCGCTACCAGGGCAATGAGCCACCGGGAGCGATTGGAAGCATGCAACTCCAACGCGGAGGACCATTGGCCGGGTATTTTCAGCCAGTCGAGATCAAGGCTCCCCAGGGGGCTTTGATCTCACTGGCCGTGGACGGAACTTTCGACACGCCACGCGCTGCGCCGAGAGTCGGCATGCTGATCGGGCAGGTCTATCGGCTGCGCGTGACCAACATCAATCTGCTGCCGGGACGTGAAGTCTTTCCGACCATAGAAGTCATCGATCGTCTCTATCCTCCGGCCGGACAGGCGCGGAGATTCCCGATTCCGATCGAGCTTCCCCAGGAAGATCTGGAGCTGGCGCTCGAAGGAAACTACATCACGCGCGTGATTTACTTGGAAGACCCTGATCGAGCGCTCCCCGTTCCTTCGGCCGGCAAAGAACAGAACTGGTTCGACGCCGGGCCTGGGACGAATCCCGTCTTTATGGCGGATCGGATGGGCCGCCCGATGGCGATCGTTCGCCTCGGAGGCCGCCTC
>DASXPZ010000418.1:0-2272 GCA_036493275.1 Pirellulales bacterium | reverse complement strand
GTCGACGACGATCGCGATGCCCGCGAACTGATTAAACGGCTGCTCACCGATTACGACGCCGAGGTGCGCGTCGCCACGTCAGCGAACGAGGCGCTGCAAATGTTAAACGCCGCCCCGGCAGATGTCCTGTTGAGCGATATCGGCATGCCCGAAATGGATGGGTACGAACTGATTGGAGCAGTGCGGGCACTCCCGGCTCCCGAGCGAGCCAATATCGCTGCGGCCGCTCTCACCGCTTTTGCCCGCTCGCAGGACCGGACGCGTGCTCTATTAGCCGGCTTCCAGGCCCACATCACGAAACCGGTCGACCCGGCCGAACTGGTGGCCGTCGTAGTCTCGCTAACGCGACGGACCGGCAAAACGCCCGGTTCTGCCGCCGGCAATTCGGCCGACGGCGAGCCCGTTTGATTTGCTTAGCACGCACAAGTGGCCTAGGCTTGTAAGGGCGTCGACTTTCTTGGACGTACATGCCGTGACCGCATTTCCTTCGAACTATCGATTTATGTCCGATGTAGCTCCAGCATCGCCGCTCGCCGGCGTGTTGCTCACGGATAACCCACTCACGGCCACGCACCGTCGTGAGCTGGCCATCGCTCGCGACCGGGCGAAAACAATTCGCAAGGCGGCTCGCGTCGCCGCATTCAACGGCTGGACCACGGCTGCGGCCGCGGCCTTCTCGGCCATGTTTTTGGTTTTCGACCGCAGTCCCCTGGCAATCGCGATCACGCTTGGTCTAACGATCATCACCTACAACGAATTCCGTGGCCGGAAGCGCCTGCTCAATTTCGACCCGAGTGCGGCAACGATGCTGGGATGGAATCAGGTTGGTCTGTTGGCAATGATCATCGTCTATTGCCTCTGGTCACTCATGGGGAGCGCCGGCGAGGCCGATGCAGTGCGATCGGAGTTGAAAAGCTATGCCGACTTAGACGCGGCCCTCGGCTCGGGAGCCAGTTTTGAAGGGATGGTTAAAACCCTCTCGTACGCCATGTACGGCGGCGTGATTCTGTTAAGCGTCATCTTCCAAGGCGGCAACGCCCTCTATTATTTCACGCGCCGCCGCCACGTCGAAGAATTCGTCGCCGAAACACCCGAGTGGGTGCGCGATGTTCAGGGCGGCTCGATCCCGATATAAGCAGTGTACTCCTCTCGCTCCGCGAGAGGACTTCGCATCTCCCAGCAAGGCGGGCGCAATAACTCGCCCGGCAGCCCCCGGCTCTGCCGGGGGGTCGTGCGTAGTTACGAACTGTTCAATTATTTCGTCGCTGGTTAAACCCCCGGCAAAGCCGGGGGCTGCTTTGCGAAAATCGTCAGCGAGACGCATGCGCTAAAGCCACAACTGCAGCCGGCCACCGAGCATGTCCGGCAGCGCCTTCGCAACGAGCGCCTTCACGGTCTTCGAGTGATAACGCGTGCTCAAATGCCCCGCGATCACAAGCTCGTTCTTGAATCGATCGCGGCGCTCCACTAGATCATCCAGGTGCATGTGGCCGAACTTGTGAATCTTATCCTTGCGATGATCGGGCGCCACGAACGTCATCTCACAGATCAGCACCTTGGCTTCGTACATCACTGGGTTCGCATCGAGTCCGGGCGGTGCACTGTCGCCCAGGTAGGCGATGATTGGCCGGCGCAGCTCGGCGCTCACTTCCGTGCCCGCCATTCGCAAATCACGAATCGCGTCGCCGCTTAGATCCTGATACTCGGGCTTCAGTTTCCGCCGCCGGTCCCACGCGATGAAGCCGAGCGACGGAACTGTGTGCTTCGTGTTGACGGCCGATACGATCAGTTCGCGCGACAACTCAATTTCGTCACCGGCCGCGATGGGTCGCAGATCGCAAGGCATCCGCCCCCGATCGAGTCGCGTGAATTGATGCAGGATTTCCTGAATCGGTTCGATCGTCTCGGCCGGCATGTAAATGACCGGCGGCGTCATTTTCATCATCCGTCGCCGGGCCACGTACACCGGCAGCGCCACGATATGGTCCAAATGACCGTGCGTGACGAACCACGTCTCCGTGCCCATGAACGACCAGGGCTGAGCCCCCAGGTCGAAACCGAATTTCAGCTCGGGGAATCGCCAATAGGTTTGCACCGCGGCCCGAGAGTAACCTTCGATTGTCAGCTCACCGTGCTTGAGCGTCTTGACGGGCAGATTGTTGATCATCGGATGAGAAGACGCGGCTGCAGACGATGCGGTTCGGTAGCCCAGCCATTGTAGAGCGAGGCCGCAAACACCGATAGCGGCGAAGCCAACCTTGTCATCCTGAAT
>DASXPZ010000417.1:0-15661 GCA_036493275.1 Pirellulales bacterium | reverse complement strand
CGCCGCCGGCGGCCTGCCGATAGGGCCGGCTCCAAACCCACAAGTCGAGCCCCGGCGTCGACACGCTGCGCTCGGCGGCTGCGCTCCCGCCCCAGATTTCCATGCACTGCAAGGCGTGTTGCGTGTTCGACATGCGACTCTCGGTTCGGCGTGAAGCGGCGAAACGCCCCGAAGGGCAATCGGAATTCTGAATTTGTCAGCGCAAACTCTCTAGCGCGTGGCTACCCGTGCGATTCAAGGTACGCCTTCCACGGCGTCCAGTAAAATTGTTCCCAGCCTTGGCTGACGCCCGAAAAGTCTTCTTGCGGCACGTTCGCCTGCACCAGTTCGATCCGCGCCCCGCCGGGCTCGGGCCAAAACGAGAGGACGAGAATCGAATCGAGCGTGTCGGCCGGAAAGTTCTTCGATCGCCACGATTGAACGATCAATCGCTTGGGCTCGATGTGCAATAGCTTGCCGGTCAGCACGCCGTCGAACGCGCTGAAGGAAGAGCCGGCCACCGGTTCGAACACCGTCGGCTGGCCGGTGAAGGCCGCGTGCGTGCTGGGGTCGAGATACATGTCGAAAAGCCGATCGGGCGTGGTGGGAAACGAAGCGGCGAGGATCAAATTCTTGGGCATGTGAGCACTCCGATGACGTTGCTGAGCGAAGATTTAGTTTGAGGCTCAGTCTGCTGGCATGCCAGCTTACCGTTTCAATCGATCTTGCGTTAATCGCCAATCAATCGAGCGGGTCGGCCAACCGCCTCAGTTCCAGGACATTCGCGGTCTGCTACGATTCGAGTATGAACCGCTTCTATCAACTCTTGCTGATTTCAAGCGCCATCGGCTTTTCCTGGCTCGGCATGATGGCCGTGCATGAGTTGGGGCACGCGATTACTGCCTGGATGACGGGCGGATCGGTCCAGAAGGTTGTGTTGCCAATCTTCGGTTTCTCGCGCACCGACCTCGCCCTGAACCCGAGACCGCTGCTGGTGGCGTGGGGAGGGGCCGCGTGGGGAAGCCTTTTACCATTGGGGCTGCTGCTGATTGCACGGCGGTTTGCACCACGCTATGCGTTTCTGGCTACGTTCTTCGCAGGGATCTGCTTGATTGCCAACGGCGCCTATCTGGCAGGTGGAGCATGGATCGCGGCCGGCGACGCGGAAGATATCCTTCGTCTCGGCGCCAGCCGCTGGCAACTACTAGCCTTCGGACTGCCTGCAATCGCCGCGGGGCTCGCGCTGACCAACGGCCTGGGGCCGAATTTCGGATGGCGGCAATCCAGCGGAAGCGTCGATCGGCGCGCAGCAATCGCGGCCACCGTGATGCTGGTCGCGATGGTGATTTTCGATCTTCTGTTCACGCTGCTGCAGCGAGCGAGCGTGGGTTAGACGCCGTCTTTGGCTACGCCCGTTCAGCTAGGTGCGCGTTTGACTCGCACGAGGTTGGCCCACTACCCTTGTTCGAATGGCAAACAGATCCCAACAACTCACTGCTGAGACGCCGAGAATCGTCGTCCTGGCCGGACCGAATGGAGCCGGGAAGTCGACCTCGGCTCGATTCATTCTCCAGGGGCCGCTGAACATCGACGAGTTCGTCAACGCGGACGTCATCGCGCAAGGGCTTTCCGGTTTCGAGCCCGAACGGGCTGGACTCGCCGCCGGACGGATCATGCTCAGCAGACTGAAAGAACTGGCCTCTGCGCGAGCAAGCTTTGCCTTCGAGACAACGCTTGCGAGCCGGACATTCGCCCCTTGGATCGCGAGGTTGGTCGAAAGTGGCTACGAATTTCACCTGGTCTTTCTTTGGCTCCCGTCAGCCGACGCGGCGGTAGCGCGCGTCGCTGAGCGCGTGAACCGTGGAGGGCACAATGTGCCGGAGGGGACGATCCGCCGGCGATATATTGCCGGGCTGAAGAACTTCTTCGAACTTTACCAGTCAATGGCCGCAATGTGGCAGGTGATGGATAGTCGTGGTATGCTTCCAAAGGTGATTGCGAATGGCGGTGAAACACAGAAAGAGGTCGTGTTTGAACCACTCCTCTGGAGTCAAATCACCGCGAAAGTGAAGCAATGAAAAACGGAAAAGCTCGTCCTTACAGCGCACAACAAATTGCGGCGCAAGCAGCGGCTGTTGAGGTGGCAGTCCAGCGCGCCGTTCGGCAGGCTCTCATCGAACACAAGCAGTCGGGCGACCCGGTCGTGATCTGCGAGGGGGATCAGGTGCGATGGATCCCGGCGGAAGAGATCGAGATTCCGGAACTCCCGGACCATTCATAGCGATAAGCGTGGCGCTCACACTCTCCACTCACTTCACCGGCGCTAGCGCTTCCAGCACGTCGGACGCCGCCGTCGAGCCCGCTTTTTTGGCCTCTTCCAGAATTTGCCGGCCGCGCTTGGCGTCTCCCTTGGCGTCGACCGCCCAGAACACGCCGATGAACACGGCGCGGTTCGGGTTGTCTTTCTTCAGCCAGCTATCGGCCAGGGCCTCGGCATAATCCGCAGGCATGTCGTGCGCGCCATAGGTATGGCTTCTGCCGCTGTCGTGAATGATCAGCCGGTCGCCGCGCCGCTCCACGACGTTGACCAGGCGCTTGCCGATGGGTAGTTCCTCGCCTCCTTTCATTCCTTGAATTCGCTCTCGGACCGCCCCCCAAAATCCGTCGACGTAGTGGTGGAGCGTCTTTGCGTTCTCCACCTCGGCCAGCAACTCCGGGGTTGAAGCTTCGACGAGCGCCAGATCGAGCCCTTTGGCCGCGCCCACAATGTCGCGTTTGCTGAGCGCGGTGCGCGCCTCGGCCAGCGCCTCGCGCACGACGGCGACTTGCTTTGCGCCGGCGGAGGTCACTGGGTCCGGTTTCGGATCAGGTGGCGGACTTGTGGGAGGCGGAGTCGGTTCCGGTTCAGCGGGTGGGGCGGAACGAGCCGGCGCCGGCTGGGCAGGCTCCTCGGGTGGCAGGGGCGCTGAGTTCGGCGCGCTCGTAGCCGACGGGTTGGAGCTCGTCGGCATTGAAATGGGCTTCGTTTCGTGCGAAACCGTTGTTCTCGGCGCCGCCGGACGGAATTCTGTTCGTTTGGCGGCAGGCGTCGAGCGGTTGGAATGTCCCGCAATAGGGCTCCCGGCCGCGGGACTTGTTGGCGCTGCCTGCGAGACTTCGGTCGTCCGCGCGTTCTGTCGTTGGTTCGCAATCAGCGCTACGCACGCCACCAGCACAACGCCGGCGACCATGGCGGCCATCACCGTCAGCATGATGAATTGCGATGCATCCTGCGATCGTGCGCCCGGTAGGCTGACGGCGCGCACCGCGCCCGCGGTCACGCCTAAGCCCGAGGGACTTGGCCAATCGCCGTGCGCCGCCGGCAAGGGAGTGGCGAAGTCGGAGTCGCCTTGCGCGTCGTACGGCGTGAACTCGTCCACAGGAATCGCCGAGGGAATTGCTTCAACATCAAGACTAATATTGGGCGTGGTCATCGGGCGCTGGGGAGACGGCGCGATAAGATCCGCAACCGGCTCCGCAGTCGGAAAGATCGGCTGCAACCAATTCAACGACATCTCACTCAACGAGACGTCCTTTGACGCTGGAGCGAGCGGCCGCGCGGGAGACTCACTGAACGGCGGCAGCGGCGAGGCGCCCGTGGCAGGCGCCTGGGCCGCTTGAATTGGAGGCGCGAGGGGCGGAGCGATCGGCTCGCAGGCCGGCGGCGGAAGCATCGCCCTGACGTCGACTGGCGACGATCGAGGCCCGACGGCCGCGGCCTTGAAGGAGTCCACCGGCGTTGCGCTCGCGGCAGACACGACGTCGACCGGATTAGCGTCTTTTGGAACCTCGATTTCTCGAGTTTCCGCGTTCGCGTCGGGCTCGAAGTTGCCGTCGAGTAGTTTGGCGTCGTATTCCTTCTTACGGCGCGCGGAAGACAGCACATCGCGAGCTTCGAGAACTTCGCCGATCATCCTTTGCGCCTTGCGCCCCTGAGGGCTGAGGAGCAGCGGCGTCAGCTTGGCCATCTGCCGCTCGACGGCCGCGTTGATCTGCCGGGTGCTGTCGGTCAGCGGAGGGAGCCCCAGCAACGTGTAATAGTCGGGGGGCCGGGGCCCTGCCGGTAATCCGAGCAGCACAAAATAAATGTCGAAGCGTTCGGACAACTCGACCTCGCGGCGCATCAGTGAGCCGGGATTAGGGCGGTGATTACCCCTTCGCGGCGGCGGAATTGGCAAAAGGCGGTTTTGCCCAACACGGCGGGAACTAACATTCAATTATGGTCCGATCGGCCCAACCCAACAAGCAAAACGTCGTCTATTCAGAGCATTAGAATCGCAGTGGCAGGCCCTGGCGGACAGGGTGGCGCCGATATAATCGGGTAGTTGCAATATTTTTCTAGCTGTTCCCTAACAGGCCCGCCGTGCGTCATCTGTTGGACCAAACCACCGAAGAGCTCCGCCACTGGCTCAGGGAGCGTGGTCTCCCTGGCTATCGGGCGGACCAGGTGCGGGGGTGGATCTTTCAGCGTCGAGCCTCCGGTTTCGACGCGATGACCGACCTCCCCGCGAGCCTGCGCGAAGTAATGGCGGCGGAATTCTCGCTCTGGACGACCCAAGTGGCCGTCCACCAGAAGACCGACGACGGAACCGAGAAACTGCTGCTGAAACTGGCCGACGGCCAGCAGATCGAGTGCGTATTGATTCGCGAGCAAGCCCGCCGCACGATCTGCATTAGCACGCAGGTCGGTTGCGCAATGGGCTGCGTTTTCTGCGCCAGCGGGCTCGATGGCGTGGTGCGAAACCTGACCACGGGCGAAATCGTCGAGCAAATGCTGCGGTTGCAACATCTCTTGCCCGCCGAGGAGCGGCTGACCAACCTGGTCGTGATGGGGATGGGCGAGCCGCTGGCGAATCTGCGAAATCTGCTGCCGGCGCTGCGGCTGGCGGCCAATCAGTCCGCGCTCGGCATCGGTCAGCGCAAAATCACCGTCTCGACCGTTGGCCTGCCACCGGCGATGGACGAGCTGACAGCCGAAGACAGCCAGTTCCATTTGGCCGTCAGTCTGCACGCCCCGACCGACGAACTGCGCGCGAAGCTGGTGCCCGTGAGCCGCAATATTCCGCTGGCGTCGGTATTGGACGCGGCAGATCGATTTTTTCAGAGCAACCGCCGCCGGCTGACGTTCGAATATGTGCTGCTGGCCGATTTGAACGACCAGCCGGAGCACGCTCGTCAATTGGGCGCATTGCTGGCGCGAAGGATGGCGCTGTTGAACGTCATTCCCTATAACCCGGTGGCCGGTTTGCCTTATCGCACACCTTCGATCGCCGCGCAGGAGCGATTTTATCGCATCCTGCACGAAGCGGGGGTCAATGTGCAGGTGCGAGTTCGCAAGGGAGATAAAATCAACGCCGCCTGCGGGCAACTTCGCCGCACGGCCATTTCCGCCGGCGCCTGACGAGGGGCGGCGCCCCAGTTCGCGGCGTGTCAGAGCGCCAGGACGCCGTCTAGAGAAACCGCCGCCCGCGGCCGGGGTTGAATCTACAGATGGCCCCCAGAATGAATCTTTGCGCGGGGCGAGTGATGGTCCCAAGCTCCGGTTTGGCATAGATTTAGGTAAGCCCCCGTCGTCGGGCTTCCCCCCGTGGTCGATCGGAACGCTGAGGATAACCATTGGTTGTGAGCGAATCTTCCGCCGAACGCTATGAGCTGCGCGACCCTGATGTGCGGCTGATGATGGAGGTGCGCGAAGACAGCGCGACTGCCTTCGAAGAGTTGATGCTGCGCTATCAAAACCGCCTTGTGGCGGTGTTGGAGCACCTGATCGGCGCGCGCGATCAAGCGGAGGACTTGGCGCAAGAGGTTTTTCTGCGGGTTTATCGGGCTCGCAAGAGCTATGTGCCGGACGCGAAGTTTTCGACCTGGCTGTTTACGATCGCCAACAATGTGGCGTCGAACGCCCGCCGAAGCCGTTCGCGGCGGCGCGAGGTGAATATGCCCGCTACGGACAACGGCTCAACCGGGGCGCCTGGTTTGGATCAACTGGCCCTGGCCGCCAGCGGTTTGATGCCAACGCGGCAGTTGGACAAGGCTGAGATGCGCGACATCGTCCGCCTGGCCATCGAGAGTCTCAACGAACGGCAGCGGATGGCGGTGCTGCTGAGCAAATTCGAGAACATGAGCTACGTCGATATCGGCGTCGCGATGGAACTATCGCCCGAGGCGATCAAATCGCTCCTCTCCCGTGCCCGCTTGAATTTGAAGGAAGTGTTGCAGCCTTATCTTGATCGTGGTCAAAGTCCCACGACGGAATCATGATGAACGACACCCACATGCCCGACGCCGATCGGCGCGCGCTCGACGAGAAGCTGGTCGGCTATCTCGATGGCGAGCTTGACTCGGCCGCCGCCAGCGAGGTCGAGCATGCGCTGGCTCAAGACGCCCGCGTTCGCCAAGAGCTGAAGCAACTCGAGCGCTGTTGGGAACTGCTCGACGAGCTGCCGCGTGATGAGGTCGACGAGGATTTCACCCGGACCACCGTCGAAATGATCGCCGTTCGCGCAGAGCGCGAGCAGGCCGAGGAGCAAGCGCAGCTCCCGGCGCGGAAGCGCAAAGCGTGGCTGCTGGCCTGTGGCTCGTTTCTGGCCGCGGCGATTGCGGGTTTTATCGCCATCGGCTTCCTCGGCGACCGCGAGAACAAAAAACTGCTCAAAGACCTGCCGGTGGTCGAAAACCTCGATCAATACCGGCAAGTGGACGACGTCAACTTTCTGCGAGCGCTATCGGCCAAAGACCTTTTGCCCCATGAGGCGGACAATGCGCCTTGATCGAATCTGCGTCGCGACGCTGATCCTGCTGCTTTCGGCTTGCGCGCAGGAGTCGGCGGCGGAAACGCTCGAAGAGCGGCGGGCCCGCGTCGAGCAGATGGACGCCGAGCAGAAGGAGCAATTGCTGCAAAACTATCAACGCTTCATCCGGCTCGATGAGGCGGAGCGCGAGCGGCTGCGAAAGTTGCACGGCGAGATCGATGCGGCCCCGGATCAGACTGAGCTCCGCAGTGTGCTGCAACGCTACAACGACTGGCTGAATGATCTTACTTCCGATCAACGGGCTGAAATCACTTCTACTCCGCCCGAAGAGCGGCTGAAAAAAGTCGAAAGCCTGATCGCGTCGCAAAAGAAGCAAGAGAGCTTTCGCCTTGCCCCGACCGACGTCGAGGCGATGCGGACCTGGATCCAAGCCCATAAGCTCGACGTCAAGCTCCGCCTGATGCGCGACGGCGGCGAGAAACCGGTGATCACGCCCGAACAGCTCGATGAGCTGCGCGAGGCGCTTTCGGAAGATGGTCGCGCCAAGCTCGACGCGGCGCGCGCCGAGGACGACAAGCCGAAGGCCAATTCCAGGTGGTCTCACAAGTCCGTTCCGCGCTTGCTTTTGACCTGGGCTGCGCAAACCTCACCGAATCGTCGCGGCTTTATGGGAAGGCCCGGAGGCGGGGTCGGCAATCCCGGCGGTGGTCAGCACTTCCGCCGTCCTTCGGAGTCCGAGTTGCAGACATTTCTGAAGAATGACGTCAGCGAGCAAGAACGGGCCGATCTCTTCAAATTGCCACACGACGAAATGCAGGACACGCTGCGTCGCTTGTGGTTTACGCGCGAATTTCGCCGCGGTCATGACGACCGGCCAAGGCCAGGAGGATACGGACCAGGAGGATCAGGCGCCGCGGGAGCAGGACCGGGCGGGACGGCGGACGACCGCCGCTCGCGCGGAACGGGGGACAAGCAACGAAGCGAACGGAGACGTCCATCCGACGCGCCGCCGGAAAAGACACCCGCAGAAAAACCAGCGACCGAAAGTCCTGTTAACGAAAGTCCCGCGCCCGAAAAGCCCGCGGACGAAGCCAAGCGTTAGAGCGCGGCTGCCTCTCGTCCTGCGGCAGTTGCGCCGCTCGCTCTCTACTTCCCCTGAAAGTTCGGCTTGCGCTTCTGCAAGAAGGCCATCACCCCTTCGGGGAAATCTTCGGTCTCGGCCAGTTGCTGCTGCACCACCGCCTCGCGCGCCAGGGCTTCTTTGAAAGTTGTCGCGCCCAGGTTCGCGCGGATGGCGGCCTTCGATTGGGCAATCGATAGCGGGGCCTTCTCCGCCAGCGCCGCGGCGAACTCCTGCACTTTGGCTTCAAATTCGGCCGCCGGATAAACATAGTTCGCCAGCCCCCAGGCTTCGGCCTTGTCGGCCGGCACGCGGCAACCGGTCATCACCATTTCCAATGCGCGACCGCTACCGACCAAGCGCGACAATGTGAACGATCCGCCGCCGTCGGGCATCAGCGCGATATTCACGAAGATCTCGGAGAAAAAAGCCCGATCGCTCAGCAGCCGCATGTCGGCCGCCAGCGCAATATCGCAGCCGATGCCGGCCGAGGCGCCGTCGACCGCCGCGATCACCGGCAGCGGCGAGCCGGTCATCGCCAACACCAAGGGATGGTAATGATGGGCCAGAATGTCATGAATGCTGACGCTCGTTCCTTCGTTCATCTTCGAGCCGGCCGCCTTCAGGTCCGCGCCGGAGCAAAATGCGCCCCCTTTGCCCGAGAGGACAATCACGCGCGCCCCCTCGCCCGGCGCCTTTTCGATCTCTTCGCGAATCTGATCTGCCACGTCGGTGGTGAGCGCGTTTTTAACCTGCGGTCGATTGAGCCAGATCCACTTCACCGCTCCCTTGCGCTCCGCCAGAACTTCTTGAGTTTGTGCCGCGGTGGACATGGTTGGACTCCCTTAATTGCATGAATGGGCGTGACGCGCGACATCGCGACATGATAATCGGCAGACTGCCGAATCGACTCGTCACGCGTGTCGGCATTTTTGCCCAGCGGCTGGCGGCGGTCAACGCGCTAGCCTGGATTATTCACCTTCGAGTCGGACGTCAACCGCGGAACGGCACACTAACCCGAAGCGCCAGCGAGTGATCTTTGGGTTGCTGTGATGAATTCGAGGACGGTATCACGCAGGGCAGTCACACTGGCCGAGATTGAAAACTCACTGTCGAGGCCAAGTTTATCAGAACCCTCGCTCGCGCGTCGAGTTAGTGTGGCCTGTCAGCCATGAATAAACCGCTCAAACGCCGCGCGAACCCGCGCGACAACAATCTCGCCCTCGCCCGATTGCAGGCAGAAGGGATCGATCCCCAGCCGGCCGTTCCCGGCGTCGCCGCTGGCCAGATAGACTGGCGGATCGCCCCTTTCAAGCAATCTGGCCAACTCGATCGCGTCGAGCGGAGAGCCCGACGTCGGCTCGATCCTCACGACCGGCCAAAGCTCCTCGCGCGGGACGAGCGTGACGCGAATTGCGTCTAGCTCGGCCAGCCCGGCGACGATCTGCGCGGATATCTTTGCCAGTCGATCGCGCTCGGCCGCGTCGTCTCGCGCCACAAACCGCTCCATCGCCACCAGCAGCCCGATGATTTCTTCTTTGCCGACTTTCATGCCGCGGCCGATGCCGTGATTCGGCACGCCGCGCCGGATGACCTCGGCGTCGATCAATTCCGAAGGGGGATTCCACAGCTCTGGCAAAAAATCGAGGTCCCACATTTGCAGCGCGGCCGAAGCGATCAGGTCGCGCCGCCCGCACAAAATGCCGCTGGCCTGTGGGCCGCGGATCGCTTTGCCGCCGCTGAAGGCGACCAGGTCGGCGCCTTCCGCGACGAAACGGCGGAGATTCTCCTTTGGCGGCAGCGCGGCCGAGGCGTCGACGATCAGCGGCAGCTTCCTTCGACGGGCCACCGCCGCGACGTCGGCCAGTTTCAAAGGCGAAAATCCGACGGAGAACGCCAGCGCCACCGTGCGATCGGTGATTGCGGCTTCGATCTCCCACGGTTGCGGGTCCCGCGTCCGTTCGGCCAGCCCGACGTCGATCAGACGGGCCCCGGCGGCGCGCAGCGCGTGATCGTATCCATTGCGGTGCGAGCGCGGAACAATGATTTCGTTCGGCAGATCGGTGGTGTCCGGCAGCCGATCCATCACGGCCAGATCGAAGCCGGCCAAACAGGCGGCCGCGGCGAGCGTCAGCGAAGCGGCGGCCCCGGCGGTGACCAGCCCAGCCTCGGCGCCTGTCCACTCCGCAATTCTGCGTCCGGCGGCGGCGTGGAGCTGGTCCATCCGCACGAACGAGCGAGCGGCCGCGGACATCGCCGCAGTGACCTCCGGATCCATCAACGATCCGCCCAGCCGCGTGAGCGTGCCGGCCGCATTGATTAACCTCGCTACACCTATTTGCTCGTAAGTCACTCTGGCCCCTTGTTCTCTTGTTCCCAGACTTTCTTCTTCGCCTTGAGTAATCGACTGGTATAGCTCTCGCCGCCTGACGAATCGGGCGTCGTAGGCGCAGGGGGCGCGATACTCGCGAGGCGTTCCGGCGCCGGGGATGGCGTGAGCGCCTCGGGCGCCGCGGACTTCGGCCGGCTCTCTTTGAATCTGTTGGCCGAAGTTTCTTCGCTCGCAGGTGAAGCAGGCGCAAACCGTGCCCCGGCGCGGCGCTGGTCGAGCTCGGCGGCGACGGACGCTTTGCGACTTTGCAACCGCGACATGAACTCCGGCGCAACCGGCGGCGGCGTTCGGCCTAACAGCCGGTTTTGCAATCTCAGCAAGAGCGGCGCCGCCCACGTCAGGTTGATCGAGACGCGGCGCAGAAAAACGTCGCAGAAGAACAAGCAGGCCGCCGACAACACGAGCAAATGCCACACGTCTTGCGCGCGGCTCGCCTTGGGAAGATCGCGGCGGAAACTGTCAACCGCCAGCAGATCCTGCATCCCGCCGGGTTCGAGCGAACCCTCGATCAACGCTCCCGGCTCTCCCTGTTTCGGACGGAGCTCGGCGATCGACTCCAATAGCGAGACGTCCGCCTGGCGATCAGCGAACTCGGCCGAGTAGGGGACATTCACGCCGGCCCGAATCAGCGCCTGCCCCGCGCCAGGGCTGAGCGTGATAAAGTAACTTCCCGCCTCTTCGACGGGAAATTCCCCCACATAGCGACCCGGCGCTGTTTGCTCCAGATGAAGCTCGCGCGGCTCGACGTCGGGGCCGATGGCGCTGCCGGTCAGATTGAGAAAGTTGAGAAATTCGTCCTTCTGATCGAGCGCTGTGACGAAGATCCGCACCCGATCCCCTTCAAACTCGGTGGCGACGCTGAATTTTCCCTGGTCGTCGGTCGGGCGCATCGACCAGCGCACCAACTGGCTGAAAAACTTGTCGTAATCGGGCCATGTGGCCCACTGCTTGGCCCAGCGGGCGCCGTCATCGGTCGTAAAGGCCACGGCGCGTCCCGAGCCATACGTCCAAGTCGCCAGAATGCTGCTGTTGATCTCGTCTTCCGGGACCGGCGAAATAATCGCCTGCTCCACCAGCGGGTTCTGCTTGAGCGTCGTGCGGACGTAGCCGGTCAGCGGCGGCAGCGGACCGGTTAGGCCGCTGGTGATTTCGTGCGGATAGCGCACGGTAGGATGAAAGCCTGACTCTTTTTCGTAGATCACGCTGCGGGCGACGCGCATCGCCTCTTTCATAAAGATCCGCGGGATGGCGCGAGGGTTGTCGACCTTGTAGAACTTGCCGCCGCCGGCGCGGGCGATGCCTTCCATCAGCCCGATGTCGGTGTCCGACCCCACGGCTAGCGCCGTGGTGGTGATGCCGCGGCGACGATTGAACGCGGTCAACTCCGCGT
This sequence comes from Pirellulales bacterium, assembly GCA_036493275.1. Lineage (GTDB taxonomy): Bacteria > Planctomycetota > Planctomycetia > Pirellulales > JACPPG01 > JACPPG01. The sequence continues at coordinate 3,989 of DASXPZ010000417.1, read as the reverse complement.
ATCCGCTCCCCGCGGTGTGTCCGTCGGTCAGCACGATCATGTGCTTGACGCTGGCGTCGGCCTTGGCCAGCATTTTGTACCCCTCTTGCACGCCTGGCATCATGTTGGTGCCGCCGCCAGAGCCGATCTGGGCGACGCGCGAGATGGCGCGACGCCCGTCGCCGACTGTGGTCATCGGCACGACGACGCTGGCCGCCGAGTCGAACGTGACCACGCCCACCTTATCTTGATCGCCCAGCACCTTGATGGCGGCAATCGCGGCGGCGCGGCTCAACTCGAGCTTTTCGCCGCTCATTGAGCCCGAATGGTCGATCACCAGCATCAGGGCGCCGCTCGGCACGACCTTAAGATTTTTGACCTGGAAATCGACCGGCATCGCCCGCTCGAGCTCGGTGTTCGTCCAGCCGCCGGCGCCAAAACTGTTGGGGCCGCCCAGCATGATCAGCCCGGCGCCCATGTACTCTGTGTTGCGGACAAGTAACCGGATCTGGTCATCGGTAAAGTGCGTGATCCGCGCCGCGTCGTCTCCGTCGGAGCGTGGGACATTGCCGAGAATCACGGTGTCGTACTGTTGCAACTCGGCCAGGTTGTTGAACAACTGGCTGGTCGGGCGGACGGTGACTTCGATGTTGTTGGCTCGCAAGCGGTCGACCAGTTGCTGGTGCTCGCCGCGATTCTCCATGCTCTCGATCAACAGCACCTGGCCGCTGCCGCGGACGTGCGTGAAGGCCGTAGCGCGGTTGTTTTGCGACATCGCGTCGTCGGCCGGGTTATCCGGGATGAACTGCGCCTCGTAGGTGTAAAAATCAGGATCGTCGATCTCCTGGCGAATCGTAAACACGCGTTTGCCCGGCGGAAGCTCGACCGGCTCGTTCGAGATCTCGAACGGCTGATCCCCCGCCCGCTTCATCACGCGCAGCCGGCCGGCGACTGTGCCGGAGGGATTGGTGTTGTTGACGACGACGCGCAGATCGAACGGTTGCCCTTTGCGGACGTCAGCCGGGATCGAGACCTTTTCGACGACGATCTCGCTGCGCGTGGCGTAGCGGATCGGGAGCACGTCAATGCCGATCCCGGCTTCCGCGGCGCCGCGGGCCTCGAGCAAGGCGTCGCCGATGTTTTCGTTGCCGTCGGTGACCAGCACGATCCGCCTGGCGGCGTCGTGCGGAAACGAGGCCTCGGCCAGTTTGATCGCCGCCGCGATGTTGGTGTAGCTGGGATCGATTTGCCCTTCGACCTGCCGGGCGAGTTTCAGATCGTCCTCGTAGGCCGGAGACTCGATGACCGGCTCGCGACCGAAGACGATCGCCCCGGCAAGGTCGTGCGGTTGGCGGTGATCGTGAATTGCCAGGTTGGCGTAGTCGATCATCGCGCCCCGCTCACCCTGCGGAATGCTGAGCGATTGATCGAGCAGATAAACCACGGCCAGCCGATCGGTGTTCTGCACGAACTGCGGTTCGGCGGTGGCGACCACGATCAGGGCCAGCACCAGGCTGCGGCAGAGGCAGATGGCCCAGCGCCGCGCGCGGCCAAACGCCATCAGGCTGTTTTGTCCCCACCACCAGAGAAGCGGGATCACGGCCAGCAGATAAAGCCAGACCGGACGTTCAAAGCTGATTCCGTAGGAAAACATGCGATTGGGAAGCTCGAAGTAGCGCGATCGGGCTCGTGGCCCGGCGACATGGATGTGAGAGGAGCTTCTATTATAGGCGCGGCGGCAGGCGCGTCGCGACTGGGCGCTCAGTTCGGTGGTGTTGGATTACTGTGTGCAGCCCAGCGCTGCAGTGTAAGGGCGTTGCTTTAAGGCGGGTGTCATTGCTGATTCGGCAACCAGTCGCCGGTTATGACGTCCCTTATGAACCCGTGGAGCCCGCTCTCTGCTTTCCAATATGCGACACCACAGAAAATAGCCACTAGCGTCACTACCACGAACATCGTCCCCAGTCTGAACTGTTTTCGAGCAGTTTGAAAGAGAGGCGCAAGAGAGCATTCGTCCATCCAAATATGAGGCAAAGCCCTCGGTCTACTCAGATTACCAATAACCGTCGCCTGGATTCGAGTTGCCGGGCACTCCTTACTTTGACTATCGGTCTGCGCATTTCGGGTGCAAGTTGCACATTGTTTGGCCGGATGTTCAGCGGTAGGAGCGTTGGCCCGTGGTGGTTTCTGAGTGTTGTGTCCAGAATTGGTCCAGGGGTCGGCGGTCGCTGAGATAGCCGGCCCGCAATTGCAGCACGGCCTCGGCGCCTCCTTGAGACCAGAATTTCTCGCTTCCTTTGAGTCGCAGGTTGATCTGCTTGATCGTCGATTCGATATAAGCCGAGACGATCGGCAATCCTTGGCGGCGGTATTGGTCGTAGCGCATTCGCGAGGTTTGGTTCCGCAGGTATCCCAGGGCGGTGGCCGCCACTTGCCGGGGATGCGTCTCGGCGTCCTCTGGTCGTGGCGGCCCGATCTCATCTTGACGAGCTTGCAGTTCGTCGATGACTTGTTGGACCTGGCCACTCCACACGGCTTGCGCCCAACGACGATAGAGGGTGGCCAGGTCATCGAGAGGGCGGCCCGCCGCGGCGGCCTGGAACACGTAGCACACGGCGTGGACGAAGTCGAGAATCGGGGTGTAGTGTGAGAACCGTTCGCGCCACAACGACCAGTTCGCTTCTGGCCCATCGGGCACATACGCCTTGCGTGGCGCCGCGGCGAAGCCACATTCCCAGGCCAAGCACGCCACGTGTCCGCCGAACTCGCTCATGTTGGCGCGCATGGCGACCACGTTTCGCGTCAGCACCACGGGCCGAGAGGGCCGCGGCGATTCCTCTTCGCGTGGCTCCTGGGGTTGCTGCCCCACGCCCGAAAACCCCTTGATTTCTCCGCATCATTCCGCCATTCGGGCCAGGTTGGCAAACGATTCCGGCAACGTCGGACAGGGGTTGCTGGCATGCCGCTCGCTGTGCATCCGCAGCAAACACGCCACTTTCGTTTCTCGCCAGAAGCCGGCCTTTGCCGTCTCCTCGCCGCGCCGCTCGCGAATCTGAATTCGTCCACCATCGACTTGCACGCACGCCACTTCCGGCACGTGATCGCGCGGGCTGCGTTGCTGCTCGGGCAAGGGGAGTTGCTGATAGCGGGTCACGGCCTCGGCCCGCGCTTGCAACCGCGCCTGCCCCAGGCGCCAAGTGGCGCGCATGATTCGCTGAGCGGAAATAGACAACTCCGCTCGTGCGGCAAGGTCGCGGCTGGCTTGTTCGAAGCTGGCGGAGTTGCTTCCGGCGTAGACCATCTTCTTCAGCACGCCAGGACTCACCGTGTGGTCCGGATCAAGGCTCAAGATGTTCGACTGAGGAAAAAAAGACTTGCGACAACGGTCGCAGTAGTAGGTCGGTTCTTGCCAGGTCACCTCGCCCCGACGCTTTGGCGCCAGGCGAGGCTCCGGCTCTCGCGCCCGGGCCGGTCGCCGACAGTTTGGGCAACACGCCGTGGCGGTGGCCCCCGCTCGGGCGGCCTGCTCCTCCAGACGCATCTCGATCAACCCGGCGGCCAACGCGTCGCCAAGCTGGCAGGCTTCCTCTTCCAACTCCGCAAAACGCTCCCCCTGCGACAGCAGCCCACCGGGGGGAGGGAGCGCCGCGCACTGTTGCGCACTCCGCCACTGCGTTCCTCTGCGCATCGTTTCTTTTCTTGCGCTCTGCTAAATAGTTTTTGGAATAGCAAGCGTCGTAGCGCCAAGCACTGCTGGACGAGCCCAATAGTGTCCGGGAAAATTTTGGTAATTACAACTTGCGCTATTTGCTTGGATTATGCACACTGTGCGTATGGCCCAGCAAGCAGTGGATTTTGAGCGGTTGCCGGACTGGCCGGAGCTGATCGTTGGCGGGAAGCAGGTGCGGATGCTCGACAAGCATCTGCGCGGGCTTCGCGAGCGGGACGCTCACGGCAATCGCGGGTTGTTTCTCGACGACGTGGTAACGGCGCATCTGCTGGCGTTTTTC
>DASXPZ010000416.1:0-4984 GCA_036493275.1 Pirellulales bacterium | reverse complement strand
TCTCTTGCTGCACAGCCTTGCTTTTGTCCTCTAACTGCGCCAACGCGGCCACTTGCTGGTTCTTCGCGGTGGCCAGGACTTCGGTCTCTTGCTTGAATTTGGCGTATTGACTGTTGTAGTCGGCTGACAATTCCGAGGCGTTATTGGTTCGCTCTTGGGCGAGATCTTCGAACTTCTTGATGATCGGTTCTTTCGCGGCCTCGCGATTGAGGTGCGTTTTCTGCAACTCGGTGTACTTGACTTCGACGGCGTTGCGCGCCTCGCTCGTCTCGACCAGCGTGCCGGCGATCGAGAGCAGCGCCTGATGATAGTGCTGCTCGACGGCCGGCATCGCTGCGGCGTAGAGCTTCATGTCTTCGTCCGCCGCGGTCTTGATTTGCTCGGTCGTGGTTTCCAGCGGGAATCCGATCAGTCCCTTCAGTACGTCGATTTCCTTCAGCGTGCTGGCCGCCAGCTTGCCTTGCTTCTCCGCCTCGGCCACCAGGGCCCCGTTCTTAGTGCGCTCTTCGTCATAGCTGCGGAAGTAGAGGAACGTCATCACGCCCAGCACGATGGTCAACATGACGAACAGAATCAGGGCGATCTGCAAGCCTTGGTTTTCGGCGCGTGCCATCTTGACTTCTCCTCGAACTTCCGGACTGGGGTATTTATTTCAGACGAGTGGCGATCAGGGAACGGCAACCGAGCGATGAACGCGAAGCACTACTGGCCGAACTGCCCGCGGGCGTGGTTTGGGCGCCGCGCTATGGCAGGCCAGTCGCCGCTTGTTCCGCCGAGCTGGGTACTGTGAATTGGCTGTTCCGTGGACGTGGAGCGGTCGCTTGCCGGGCAGGCCGGATATCCGCGTCGGCCGGGCCTGCCCCTCGCCGACAGGATCCCTCGCAGCAGCCCAGAGACCACACAAATTCAGTCTAAGCAGTCGCTTTCGGAGTGTCAAAGTTAAGTTGCTGTTTCCCAACGGATTATGCGGCGATTGCGGCCGGCGACCGGCGATCCTCGGGCGAATGTCGGGCGAGCTTGACATCCGAATCGGGCGCCCCCTACGATTTGGCTAGACGGCCCGCCTGTCCCGCTCGTCCGGCGCCGCGCTGGCGCAGGGCCCGTCAACCCTCGGCTCCTTTCCTCCCTCGTTTTGCCCAGCAATCCAACGTATCCGGCAAGCCGTTCCCTTCCGTCGATGGCTCCGCTCTCCGGGCGTCGGTTGGCGGCCATTTTTGTTCAAATCCAAATGACCAAAGCGCGTTCGCCGCGACAATCTTCGCTGCCAGGCATGGGAGAAGTAGATGGCCCTCCGCTCGCCCCGGCCCCCGCCGGCGAGGAGCAACCGCCGCAATCTGCCGCGACTTCGGACCTGCCCGCCTTGGATCCACCGTCCGTCAGCGAGCAGCCCTGTAAAACAGGCGGCCATGACGCGGCGGGGGCTTCCGAAGCGCCAAGCGAGACGAAAGCCCGCGCGAATGCGGCGCCGGCCAGACCATTTGCGGCCTCGGATCTGAAGGGAAAGCGCGTCTGGGCGATCGACGCCAACTCGCTGATCTTTCAGGTCTTCCACGCCATTCCACAGATGACCAGTCCCAAGGGGCAGCCGGTCAACGCGGTTTTCGGCTTCACGCGGGACCTGCTCTTTCTACTAGAGAAGAAAAAGCCGGACTATCTGTTTTGCAGCTTCGACACCCGCGCGGCGACGTTTCGACAAGAACTGTATGCCGAGTACAAAGGGCAGCGAGCCGAAATGCCGGCCGAGCTGTCGCCGCAGTTCCCGCTGATTCGCCGCATGATCGAAGCCCTCGGCATTCCGATCCTGGAACTCGACGGCTACGAAGCCGACGACGTCCTGGCGACGATCGCCCACCAGGTGGACGCAGCCGGAGGCGAGTGTGTCGTCGTGACGGGCGACAAAGATTGCCGCCAACTGATTACTGATCGCGTTTCAATTTACAACGTCCGCAAAGATCAGATTTACGACGCGGCAGCGCTGTTGGCGGACTGGGGGATCCGGCCCGACCAGGTGGTTGATTTTCAGACGATGGTGGGTGATTCGGTCGACAACATTCCCGGCATTCCGCTGATCGGCCCGAAGATCGCCCGCGAGCTGCTCAATCAGTTCGACACGCTTGAAGGAATTTTTGCCAACGCCGACAAGATCGCCGGCGCCAAGCGCAAGCAGAACATCATCGAAGGGCAAGCCCGCGCCCCGCTCACCCGTCAGTTGGTAAGACTCGACACGGCCGTGCCGATCGCGATCGACTGGCGCGCCGCGGAAACCGGCCCGATCGATCCTCAAGGAGTGATCGCGCTCTGTGGCGAGTTCGGCTTTCATCGCTTCGCCGAGCAGGCGCGGCAGTGGCAGGGTGGGACCGAAAAAGTCGATTGGCAGGCCAATTCCCGGTTGGTCGATTCTCTGGAGAAGTTGCAAGAACTACTGCCGACGCTTCTTGCGCAATCGCGCGTGGCGATCGAGCTTCAGCCCGCCGGCCGGGCCGCCGTCACGGCCGCGATCCGCGGAATCGCCCTCTGTTGGCGCCCGGGCGAGGCGTGGTATTTACCGCTCGCAGTCGCCAGGGCCGATGAGCTGCCACTCTCCGAGACGTCTTCGATCGACCCCAAGGCGGCGCTCGCCGCGCTTCGCCCGATCTTTGAAAACGCCCAGATTCAAAAAGTCTCGCGCGATCTCAAGCAAGACACGCTGCTGCTGGCCAGCGGCGGCGTAACACCCGCCGGCATGACGTTCGACACCACGCTGGCCAGCTACCTGCTTGACGCCGGAGAACGCAATCACACATTGGCGGAACTATCGGAGCGGTTTCTCAACCACGCGATCGCGCCGCCGAGTGAAGAGAAAGATTCCGCTTCGTCGACGCCGGCCTGGCGCGGCGCGGCGGAACTGGCCGACGTCGCTTTCCGCCTGACGCCTATGCTCGAACAGAAACTGCGCGACGAGCAACTCGACGAGCTCTTCTTCCAGACGGAGGTTCCGTTGATCCGGGTCTTGGCGCGGTTGGAGCGAACCGGCGTCCGCGTCGATCCGGCGCGCCTGGCTGAATTGAGCCAAGAGTATGGCGCCAGGGCCCGCGCCATCGAGTCCGAGATCTACGCCCTGGCAGGGCATGAATTCAATATCGCCTCGCCCAAGCAATTGCAGGCGATTCTCTTTACCGAGCAAAAGCTGCCTGCGCTGCGGCGGACGAAGTCGGGCCCCAGCACCGACGCCAGCGTGCTCGAAGAATTGGCCGCGCTCCACCCGTTGCCGAAGAAGATCATAGAATTCCGCCAATACACGAAGCTCAAGAACACGTACGTCGACGCGCTGCCGAGCATGGTTAATCCAAAAACCGGTCGCGTTCACGCCACATTTCAACAGGCCGTGGCGGCGACGGGTCGGCTCAGCTCGACCGATCCCAATCTGCAGAACATTCCGATCCGCACGCGCGAAGGCCGCGAAATCCGCTCGGCTTTTCTGCCGGGCGAGCCTAACTGGCTGCTTTTGGCCGCGGATTATTCGCAGATCGAGCTGCGCGTGCTGGCCCACTTTTCGGGCGACGCCACTCTGTGCGAGGCCTTCGCGCAGAACGAAGACATTCACTCGCTCGTCGCGGCGCAGGTGTTTGGCGTTCCGCAAAAGGAAGTGACGTCCGAAATGCGCCGCCGCGCCAAGGCGGTGAACTTCGGCGTGCTGTATGGACAAAGCCCATTCGGCCTGGCCAAGAGTCTCAATATCGAGCAATCCGAAGCCGCGGAATTCATCGACGCATACTACGATCGTTATCCGGGGGTTGAGAAACTGCTAGCAGGGATCTTGGCAGATTGTCGGGCGAATGGGTATGTTAAAACGATCCTGGGGCGTAAGCGTGGCATTAGTGGCGTTCGCCCCGATGCCGGCCGGCTGCGGAACCTGCCGGAACGAACCGCAATCAACACCGTCATCCAAGGCTCGGCGGCCGACTTGATCAAGCTCGCCATGCTCTCGGTCCAGCGCGCGCTGGAAGAGCAACGACTGGCGTCAAGAATGCTGTTGCAGATCCATGACGAATTGTTGTTCGAGTCCCCTCCCGCGGAATTGGAGACGCTCGCCCAACTTGTCCGTCGCGAAATGAGCAGCGTGGCGCCGTTGGACGTACCTTTAGTGGTCGACATAAAGACGGGCCATAACTGGGCAGAGACGCAGCCCTGGACGGAAGCGAGCGGCGACACGGCGGCGGATTTCTCGCCCGGCGTGTGGGAAGAGCCGCTCTCTGAAGGGGCCTGAGCGAACGAGTCATGAACAACTTGCGGCGAACATTTCCGGACAGAAGCCCAACCAACGGACAGCGCGCTGTTCGCGTAGCGAGACACGCTCGTCGCGAAGCAAGCGTGCATGACGCGCTGGATTGCCGGGAGCCGGCAGGCGGCGTCTCGTGCTGGTAATCGGCCTGGTAGGAGGCGTTGCTAGCGGAAAGAGCCTGGTGGCGCGGCAGTTTGTCGAGCTCGGCGCCGGCTGGCTCGACGCCGATCAGGCCGGGCATGAAGTGCTGGCGCAGGACGACGTCAAAGCGGCGATTCGGCAGCGATTCGGCGACGAGGTCTTCGGACCCGACGGCGCCGTGTTGCGACCGGCGATTGGGCGACGGGTTTTTGGCGATTCGCCGGCGGCCGTGGCGGATCGGCGATTCCTAGAAGCCCTAACCCACCCGCGCATCGGCGAGCTGTTAGGCCGCCGGGCCGCCGAGGCCGAAACCGCTGGAAAAAAAGTGATTGTGCTCGACGCGCCGCTGTTGGTTGAGGCGGGTTGGGACAAATTTTGCGACAAAACAGTATTCGTGGACGCCCCCTATGATGTACGATTAAAGCGTGCCAGAGGCCGTGGCTGGAGCGACGCGGAATTCGCCGCTCGCGAGGCCGCGCAGAAGTCTCTGGACGAAAAGCGACAGCGAGCCGACGTAACCCTGGATAACTCCGGAACCGCCGAGGCGACGCGAGCACAAATCGAACGATTCTGGCGATCGCT
>DASXPZ010000415.1:0-4290 GCA_036493275.1 Pirellulales bacterium | reverse complement strand
CGGTGTAGAGGTACATGTCGGCCGTGATTTTCAATCCTTCAGCTCGCGCGGCTTCGATCAGCTTGATCACTTGCTCGCGCTTCGACCAGTTATCTTTGCCAGCCAGCTTGAGGTGATAAATCTCGGCCGGAATTTTGGCTTCGCGCGCAATCTTGATCAATTCTTCGACTGCTTCAACGATCTGGTTTCCCTCGCTCCGCATGTGCGAGATGTACATTCCCTGATACGCGGCCGCCACTTTGCAAAGCTCGATCAATTCATTCGTGTCGGCGTAAAAAGCTGGCGCATAGATGAGCGAAGAACCGACGCCGAGGGCTCCCTCTTCCATCGCCTGCCGCACTAGCCCGCGCCTCTGTTCCATTTCGGCCGGCGTGGGCCGACGGTTTTCGTAGCCCAGCACGTAGATACGCACCGTGGTGGCGCCGACGAACGAGGCGATGTTGCAAGAGACGCCGCGCTCTTCAAGATGCTTGAGGAAACCGCCGAGCGTCGTCCAGGGAACCTCGTACTTGATGTCTCCCTGACTCTCGCTCTCGTTCTTCTTCATCGACGGATTGAGCGGCCCCATCGACCATCCTTCGCCGAAGACTTCGAGCGTTACGCCTTGGCGGATGTCACTCTGCGAGCGGCCGTCGGCCAACAGCGAGGTGGTGGCCCACGAAAGCATATTGATAAAGCCGGGTGCCACGGCGAGTCCGCGGGCGTCGATCTCTCGCGCCGCTTTCATCTTGGAGAGATCGCCGATGGCGGCAATCGTGTCGCCGCGAATGCCGACGTCGCCCACGACGCCGGGAGCCCCTGTGCCGTCGTAAACCACGCCGCCGCGAATGATCACATCGTATGGCGCGTCAGCGGCCAAAGCGCGGGTCGAGAAGCACAGCGCCGCGCAAAAGATCATCGCCAGAATCACAGCAGGGAAGCGAATCATGCTCAACGTCTCCAATCGCTCAATAGGCCAATTCCCCCGAATCCCGGGCGACACTATAACACGCCGGAAAGCGCGGGGCGAACCGGCGGCTAACGCCAATTTCCCTAACGATTCGACACGCTCACCGGCGGCAATTACCATTTTGATGTCCAATTTGCCCGTCTTCGATACGCCTGCACACAACTGGATTTGCCCGCCATGATCCCAACTCCTCGCCGCTTCCTTCTACTGGCGCCGCTATTGGCGCTGGCGCTCGTCTCGGCCGCCGCGGCCGATGAGTTCGACGCGCTACGCGAAAAGATCCCGCGTGAGTTGACCGCCCGTGGTGTTCCTTCACTCGCCGTCTGCGTGGCGCGAGATGGACAAATTATCTGGGAGCAGGGCTTCGGTTGGGCCGACCGCGAGAAACGGATCGAGGCGAACGAGCACACGATGTATTCGCTGGCGTCGATCTCCAAGCCGATTGCCGCCACAGGGCTGGCCATCCTGTGCCAGCAAGGGAAGATCGATCTCGACAAGCCGATCAACGACTATCTGGGAGAGGCCAAAGTGGTCGCCCGCGTCGGCGCCGCCGCCGATGCCACGGTGCGCCGCGTGGCCAATCACACGTCGGGCCTGCCGCTGCACTATCAGTTTTTCTACGAAGACGAGGTGTATCGTCGCCCGCCGATGGACGAGACGATCCGCCGTTACGCCAACCTGGTGACCGCGCCGGGAGAGCGGTTTCAATATTCAAACCTCGGCTACGGCCTGCTCGACTATGTCATCGCGCGGCAATCGGGCCGCACATTCGTCGACACCATGCGCGAAGAAGTCTTTCTGCCGCTCGGGCTGACTCGCATGTCGGTCGATATCGGCCCAGGGCTGGAGAAGTTCACCGCCACGCGCTACGGAACCGATGGATTGCCGATCCCGTTTTACGATTTCGATCATCCGGGCGGCTCGGCCGTGTTCGCCAGCGCGCACGATCTGGCCCGCTTCGGGATGTTTCACGCCGGCAGCAAACTGGCCAATCAGCGCGAAATCTTGAATGACGAATGGCGCAAGCGGATGCAAGAGCCGACCGCCGATATCGAAGGAGGCCGGCGCTACGGCGTCGGCTGGTTCATTCAAGACGACAAGTTGGGGCGCCGCGTCGTCTCGCATTCGGGCGGCATGGGGGGCGTTTCAACGCTGCTTTCGATCGTGCCGGAGCAAAAGGTAGTGGTCGTCGCGCTCTCGAACGGCGCATCGCCTTTGCCGGCGCAGGTTTCGGCCGAGATTATGGACATCGTGCTTGCCAAGCCATCGACGGAGAAGAAAGACGAACCGGTCGCCGAAAAGCCAAAAAGCGACAAGGACGAAGCGGCCGAGGCGATCGTCTTCGGGAAGCCGCCCGAAGGGCGAGGGCTGAAGCCGCTCACTGGGCGCTGGAAGGGGATCGTTCACACGTACGAAAAGGACCTGCCGATCGAGTTGTGGGTCCAGGAAGATGGCGACGTCCACGTGAAACTGGACGATCAGTTGGAAACGCTCCTCACCGGCGCCCGCTTCCGCGACGGCTGGCTCCGCGGTCGCCTGCGCGCGAACCTGGGGACCGAAGACGTGAACCGGACCAAGCACGAGCTTCACCTGGAAGTGAAATTGCGAGACGACGTTCTGAACGGCTCGCTGATCGCGACGTCTTACCGAGAGCCGCGCGTCGGGAACGCGCTGACGCATTGGATCGAAGTGAAGAAACAACCGGAGTGACGGGCGGCATCCTTCCAAGTAGAATCAGGCTATGGCTCGTTCAGTTCCTTTTAGCCGCCGATGGATTCAGCTTCGTTTGACGGCGCTGATCTTTTTGATTTTGGCGATAGCAACTTTCAGTCATCTGGTAAGTGTGCTGAAAGGAACCAAGGGCTACGATCCGATAGCTAATTGGCTCAGAGCCGGAACCTTGGTGTGCGTGATTCTGGTGACTCAGCTCTTCGTCGCGATTTCAAAGCGAACCGCTCGATCGAGCGCGCGTCATCTAAGTGATCCTTGACGGCTGATTTCAAGTCTGATCTTGTCGCAACTCTGATGCACTGCTGGACAAGCCAGCAGTGGCACACGACTTCTCGAAGTTTAGAAGTCGCCAAGCTACTTCCGCGCGATCCCGTATTCTTCGATCTTGCGATAGATCGTGGCTCGGCCGACGCCGAGCAGCCTGGCCACCTCGGGTAGATTGCCGCCGGTGCGGCGCATCGCTTCGGCGATCAGGCGCTGTTCCCAGACGTCGATTCGCAGCGAATCCAATTCGCCGGAGACCGCTTCTTGCATCCCCAGGTCGCCGGCTTCGATTTGATTTCCCATCGCCAGCACGACGGCGCTATCGATCACGTTGCGCAACTGGCGGACATTGCCCGGCCACGAATAGGCGAGCAATTTGGCCCGCGCGGCGGGTGAGAAATCGAGTTCCGGCCGGCCGTGCTGCCGGCGAAAGTGATCGAGAAAGAAATCGATCAATAGCGCGATGTCTTCGCCACGCTCGCGCAGCGGCGGAACGATCAACTCGAAGACGCTCAGCCGGTAATACAGATCCTCGCGGAATTTCTTTTCGCGCACGTAGGCCAGCAGGTCGCGATTCGTCGCCGCGATCACCCGCACGTCGACGCGAACTTCCACGCTCGACCCAACGGGCAAAAACGGATGCCCTTCCAGGATTCGCAACAGCTTCGATTGGCCGATCAGCGTCATCTCGCCCACTTCATCGAGGAAGAGAGTCCCCAGATCGGCCTGTTGAAAATAGCCCTGATGATCGTTCGAGGCCCCGGTGAACGAGCCTGCCTTGTGCCCAAAAAGCTGGCTCTCCATCAGGTCGGCCGGAATCGCCGCGCAATTGACCGACAACATCGGCCGATCCGCGCGGGCGCTGGCGCGATGAACGGCGCGGGCGACGAGCTCCTTGCCCGACCCGCTTTCGCCCCGAATCAGCACGCACCCGCTGGCCCGCGCCATACGAGTGAGCTTCGACGTCAATTCCTGCATAGCGGGGCAAGAGCCGACCAGTTCGTCATAGCCGGGCGAAGTGGCTTTAAGGCGCGCGATGTCGCTATTGAGCGATTCTTCGTGCCGGGCCCGCGCCAGCGCCACGGCGGTGATGTTGGCGACCGAGATGCCGAATTCGAAATCGGACTGGCGGAACCGGCCGCGCTCCAGGTAGACGTGCACCGCGCCCAGCACGGCGCCGGCTTGCACCAGCGGCACGCAAAAGGCGTCAGCAAAATCTCGCGGACGATTTTCCGCGTCGGACCCGCGCTGATTGGCGATCCACACGGCGTGCCCTTCTTCCGACACCAGGCGCGTCAGCGGTTCGCTGAGCGCCGTTTGCGGCGAGTCGCTGGGTGGGATCACCA
>DASXPZ010000414.1:0-4464 GCA_036493275.1 Pirellulales bacterium | reverse complement strand
AACTCATTAGCCATCGGCGTCGGGCCGATATCGACTGAGTGGACCAGCAATTCCCCTGCCACATCGGCTTTCTTAGGATCGCCCAATGGAATTTGCGAACCGGTAAGCGTGACGGAGAATTTTCCGTCCGCCTCGGTTGCGTCGGCCATCGCCGGCAGAACGTACATCAGCCACTGATGACACATCGACGGCGAAACGACAGCCTGTTGAATCAGCGGTCCGTTGGGGAGATAGAGCTCGACCGGCCCTGGGCCCAGCGTGACGCGCGTCGCCAGCGTGAGCGTTCCGCCGCTCATAGCGACCTTGGCTGGCGCGACGTCGAACACTCCTTTTGCCAGTGAGGCGTCGAGCTTTCCGCCACTGACCTCAAACCCGTAGACCGAAGCGGACTGCCAGCCGACGTCTGCCTTGCCTGTTAGTTGACGTAGAAAATCAACCGACGAAGCCGGCGCCGGCGGGGCGGCGGCAATCGGCGCAGCGCCGGGCGCCGCGACAGGAGCCTGCGCCGCAGCGGCTGGCGTTTCGAGCGAAGCAAGCGGTCCGGCCAGCGAGAACGAGTGCGTCTCGCGGCCGGTGGCCCGAACTTCGGCGCCGAGATAGGGCTGTAGGAGGAGCGAGATCTTTTCCAGGTCGTAGCTCGTCTGTCCGCTGAGTTGCAACTGACGATCCTTGCTCCAGCGCTCCACGCGGCCCATGGCGGTGAGCTGCGCCACTTCAGAGGCCAGATCACAGCGGGCAAGTTGGACTGTGTCGGTGGCCTCGTGATATTTTCCGCTGGCGACCAGGTGGACTTGCTTCTCGCGCCAAGGTTGGCCGGCGCGCGGCGTGGCTTCCAGGTTGTCGACGGTGACGTCGAGGTCGATCGCCGGCGCGCTGTCGGCGAGGTTGGCGCTTAACTTGGCCGTCACCAGGCCGCTCATCCGCCAATTGGCCTCTTCTCGCGGGTTTTGCGTCCAACGATAAAGCGTTCCCAGGTTGCACTGAAGCGTGGCGGAGTCCACGCGCTGCTGGGCGCCGGGCGCTCCGCCAAACGCCAACGAGACATTGGTCACGCGGGCTGAAACATCGGACGCGGTTAGCGTCGCCTCTTGCACGGTAAGCGTGCTGTCGGGAACGTTCAGTTTTCCCGCGGTCGTGACGCGCAAGCGAGGCTCATCCAAATAGAGTCCGGACCCCCAGACGTGCAGCGATTGAAAATCGGCCTGGCACTTGGCGATTTCGCAGACGTCGGCAGAGCAGTTGACGGTCGAAATCACATTGGCCTGGCCGCCAATATCCCAGCCGGCGGGGAGGCCCACCCACGGTTCGATCCGCGCCACCCAGCGCAGTAGTTCTCCCTGCAAAGTGGCGTCGACCGGCCAGACGGTCTTGGCGCTGACGTTCGCGACGGGCGCGGTGAGCGTCGCGGAGAACTGATCTTCGGCGGCGGAAACTTGAACCGTCGCCGCGTCGACGCGCTGGATCGTCGCGCCGTCGGATTTACCGCTTGCCTTGGCGTTGATCGTCAACTGCGCATCGTTCCAGGCTGGCTTGCCAGGCCGCGCCAACGCTAGGTTGGTCGCCTGCAAGTCTGCGGTGGCGGCAAAGACGCCGTTGGCGTCTCGCTGCCAATGGATCGCGCTCGTTCCCTGGCCGGCCAGCCGTAGTTCGCCCAAGTCGAAGAACTTGCCCAGCTCGTCCGCTAAGCGTGAAAGTTCAAAGTTCGTATTGAGGCTGAAGGCGTCGGGCGTTCCTGCTCCGGCGAACTTCAAGAAGTCCGAGTCTCCGACCAGGCGCTCGACAATCGGGCCTTGAGGCGTGTCGTGTCCGGAAAAGGAAATCGCCACGGGATGCTCCCAAGTAATCTGTCGTCCGGCCTCGGACGCCACGAGCCGCGTTGTTTCGAGCTGGCCAGTGCAGGTCCATTGACCGTTCTGCGCGCCGCTGCTCAGATCGAGGTTGATGGTCCCTTCGTCGATCTGCATTCCATTGCGGACGCGGAGCGTATTTGGCAGCAGACGGGCCAGGCGGGCCATGTCGATCGTTCCCTTCACTTCTCCCTGCGAATGCGGCAGTGTAGTCCACAGCGAGGAGAACCACGAGGCGCTCAATTGACTGATGTCGTCGATCGCGCCAGTGCAAGTCAACTGGCCGACGTCGGTTTGCAAATCGCAGCGACGAATATCCAAGCGAGTCCCACTGAGCTGCACGTCGCACGGAACATGAATACTGCTGAGCACCAGCCGATCTTCCCCCAGCCAGGGCGCGGCCATGACAAGCTTGGCGGCGGTCGCCTGCCCGACCAATTCGCCTTGCTGTGCGCCCGAGGCGTCACGTCCCCAATGGCCGGAGTAGTCGACGTCGGCCAGGCCGGAGATCTCGCCGCCGCCGGCGAATCGTCGCAGCAGCGGTTCCAGCAATTCGAGCGGCATCACTTGCGCGGCGAGTTTCAACTCTCCGTTACCCGCCAGCCAGGCCGCGGCGGGGCTCTTCGGATCGGCGCCCGCGCCGGGGTCGCCAGGCTGCACGCTCAGCTTCACGTTAAAATGCCCGGCCGGATCAGCCGGCGTCACGCGCCCGGCGACGGCAATCAACAGGGCCTGCTGCGCGTCCGACGGTAGCGTGACGTCGCAATCCAATTCGTCGATCTGCCATTGTCTGCCACCCACGGTATCGGCGACGCGAACCACGCCTTCGGTGATTTTCAAACCAACGCCGATCGATTCCTTTTGGACCACGGCCTGCGGCTTGGGCTGCAACATCGGAGCCAGGGCGTCCTCGACATTGCTCGTTTTATCTTGAAACGTCAGATCGATCTCAGGCTTTACGATCTGAAAGTTGCCGAGATCCGAGAGATTGGTTACTAAGCCGAATAATGTCCTGCTGCTCGTCACCGAGTCGATCTTGGCGACGGTTTTATTCTGCAGATCGCGCAGCTCGATATCTCGCAGCTCGACCGGCTGAAACCAGTTGAGCGATGCGCTGCCGACGGTGAGCTCCCCTTTGACTTCCTTCGCGCAGAGCGCGACCACGCTGTCGAGCAGCGAGGTCTTGGCGACGATCGTTGGCGCCGCCAGTATTAAAATCGGCAGCCCAAGCAACGTCGTCCAAAGCAACCAGCGGCGCTTCCGCCGGCGCGGCCGATGCACCGGTCCCTGCGAGCCTTCGGACGAATGGACGAGCTGGCGTCGTTTGACCCCGTGGGTCGATATGCTTGCCATCAAAAATCCTTCTCTTCAGGTCGGTAGGAGGACGAATGGGTCGCCTCCGGCCGTGCGGCGACTTCATCGAACGCCGCTGGCGCGCCGGAAGGCGCTCTCGGTGGGGTTCGCGCGGTGGGGCATTTTAGGGGCAAAACCGGGGCGCGGCCTAGAGAGAATCCTCCGGGAGTGGTAGAGTCGATAGCAGCGCGGCGAACGCCCAGAATCCAGCCAAAACCGTCGGCGCCACTTGCCGCGTCTTCGTCCTCAGGCCGTGCTATCATGCCTTGCCCTCCTACCGTCCTACTGGTTAGCTGAACGCATCGGGAGTCGATCATGTCTGTTTTGTCGAAGGAAACCGAGTATCCCAAGCTGTTTCGCTTGCGGCAGAAGTTCGAGGCCCCGCGGGTTGTCGACATCGCCGGCACGGTTCGCTCGGAGCTTTCCCGGCTATCGCTCTCCCAGCGCGTGAAACCCGGTCAGAGCGTGGCGATCACCGCCGGCAGTCGCGGCATCGCCAACATCAGCACCGTCATTAAGGCCGCGGTCGAGCATTTTCAGTCGCTCGGGGCGAAGCCATTCATTGTGCCGGCGATGGGAAGCCACGGCGGCGGAACGGCCGCGGCGCAACGCGGGATCATCGAGGGGTACGGCATCACCGAGGAGTTTTGCGGGTGCCCCATCCGCTCGAGCATGGAAACCGTCATCGTCTGCCAGACCGACGAAGGCTTTCCGGTCCATTTCGACAAGCATGCCTTTGGCGCCGATCACGTGCTGGTGGTAGGCCGAGTCAAACCGCATACCGACTTCGTGGGCGAAATCGAAAGCGGCCTGATGAAGATGATGCTGATCGGGCTGGGCAAGCACGAAGGCGCCAAGATCTATCATCGCGCCATTCAAAACTACAGCTTTGGCCAGATTCTGCGGAGCGTGGGGAGCCGCGTTTTGGAGCATTGCCGAATCGTCGCTGGCCTGGCGATCATCGAGAACGCCTACGACGAGACGGCCAAGATCGCCGCCGTCGGCTCGCACGAATTCGAGCCGCGCGAAAAGGAACTACTGGTGCTGGCGCGGCAGTGGCTGGCCAGGCTGCCGTTCCGCGTGGCCGACATTCTGTTCATTGACGAAATCGGCAAGAACATCAGCGGCGCTGGCATGGACACGAATGTCGTCGGACGTAAATTCCAAATGCACGCCCCAGCGCCCGACGAATATCCGAAGGTCAAGCGAATCGCCGTCCGCGGGCTGACTCCGGAGACGCACGGCAACGCCTCGGGCATCGGCA
>DASXPZ010000413.1:0-9684 GCA_036493275.1 Pirellulales bacterium | reverse complement strand
GCCGGCAGACCAGTTGCGGGCGGCGCTGCGTCACGGGGCGCGCGTGGTCGATCTGACTGGCGCCGTGAACGAAAAAGCCTTCATTCGCGAGCTGCAATG
Organism: Pirellulales bacterium; assembly: GCA_036493275.1. Lineage (GTDB taxonomy): Bacteria > Planctomycetota > Planctomycetia > Pirellulales > JACPPG01 > JACPPG01. Next base: position 9,585 of record DASXPZ010000413.1, on the reverse strand, counting down.
GGACACGTTCGGCGCCCACATCCTGCACGTTGACTTCACCCGCGTCTCGCTCGATGAGCGTTTGCAGATCGAGGTCCCGGTCACGCTGCGTGGCGAAAGCCCCGGCGTGAAAGAGGGCGGCCACATCGAGATCTTGCAGCACTCGGTCGAGATCGAATGCCTGGCGGTCGCCATTCCGGAAAAGGTGGAACTGAAGGTGTTGGAATTGGGCCTCGACCAGTCGCTCCGCGCCAGCAACATCGAGCTGCCCGCCGGCGTGACGCTGATCACCGATCCCGACACGGTCATCGTTCACTGCGCGTTGCCGGTCGAGGAGAAGGAGGAAGAAGGGGGCGAGGGCGCCGAGCCGGAGATCATTGGTCGCAAGGCTGGCGAAGAGGGAGCGGAGGAAGAATCGTAAGCCCGCCGGGCCTTGTTTTCTTTCTTCTCTTTCTCGGGCTGGCCGCAGGCGCCTATCCGCCGAGCGAACGAGGAGCCGCAGGAAAGACGCGCCGCATGAAACTGGTCGTTGGGCTGGGCAATCCCGGCAGCAAGTACGAGGGGACGCGGCACAACGTCGGCTGGCAAGTGCTGGCCGAATTGATGGAAAGAGGGGGCAAACCACGCACGAAAAAGGCGTTTCAGGGAGAAGTGGCCGAGTTGACCGTCCATGGCGAACGGACATTACTTCTCTGGCCGCACACCTTCATGAATCGCAGTGGTTCGAGCGTGCTGGAAGCCCGAGACTTTTACAAAATTGAGACCCCGCATATTCTGATCGTTTGCGATGACTTTAATCTACCGCTGGCCAAGCTTCGCTTTCGGGCGACTGGCTCTTCCGGCGGGCAAAAGGGAATTGCCGACGTCATTCGCGTGCTGGGAACGGAAGACGTGCCAAGGATGCGGGTAGGGATCGGCGCCGTGCCCGAACATTGGGAAGGCGTCGACTACGTGCTGGGCAAGTTCACGCGGCAGGAAGCCCCGATAGTCGCCGACGCCATGACCCGAGCGGCGGAAGCGATCGAGACGTGGGTCACGCGCGGCCTGCCCTACTGCATGAACCAATACAACTAGCCAACACCATTGTGCCGACACGATTCGGCCAACCAGGTTGGATTGATCCAAACAAAACAACGGCGACTTTTTTTGAGGAGATCGAGCTTTGGCCGAAAACGCGTACGAAGGGCTGTTTATTTTCGATTCGAATCGTTACGCCCGTGAGCCGGCCAACGTGTCGGGTCAGATTGCCACGATGATCCAGAAGCATGGCGGCAAGGTCTTGGTGAGCCGGCTGTGGGAAGAGCGCCGCCTGGCCTATCCCATCAACGGTCAGCGCAAGGGGACCTATTGGCTGGCGTACTTCCGCATCGACAGCAGCCAGATCGAACCGATGCGTCGCGAGTGCCAGATCAACGAGAACATTCTCCGCGAGCTGATGCTGAAGATCGACGCGCGGATCATCGACGCGCTGGTCGCCCACGCCCAGGCCACCGGAGTCGAAGTGGCCAAGCCGAAGCGCCCCGCGCCCGCCCCAGTGGCGGTGATTGGCCCCGACGAAGAGCCGCCGGCGGACTTGAATTAACGTCCGCGGAATGGAACGATCGCCCTCGAATGGGTCCGTTTTCTTTCCATCGGCCGGCGCTTGCCATCCCTTGTGGAACGGGGTAGCATCCATCGGGACAGATGTTCAGTCGCTCGGCTCGTGCTGGCCCTTTTTGCGGGTCGGCGCGCAGCGTATTGCGATGCGGCATTCAGGCGCACGAGAATCAGGAGTCTCTCCGTCATGGCCAGTTTCAATCGTGTCATCCTCGTCGGGAATCTGACCCGCGATCCAGAACTGAAGTACACCCCTAGCAACACCGCCGTCACCGAGATCGGCCTGGCCGTCAACGACCGCCGCAAGAGCGCGTCGGGCGAATGGATCGAAGAGACGACGTTCGTCGACGTCACGCTCTGGGGCCGCACCGCCGAAGTCGCCAGCGAATACCTGACCAAGGGCGCTTCGATCCTGATCGAAGGACGCCTCAAACTTGATAGCTGGGAAAACAAAGAGGGCCAGAAGCGGACGAAGCTCCGCGTCGTCGGCGAGAAGATGCAGATGCTCAGCGGCAAAGGGGGCGGAGGTGGCGGCGGCGGAGCCCCTCGGGCGCCAGCGGCGCGCGGCCGGGGTGGATCTGGCGGTGGTGGCGGCGGATCGAACTACGACGACGCCGACTTCGGCCCTCCGGCCGACGTCTACAGCAGCTCGGAAGAACCGAGCCGCGGAGCCCCGCCCGAAGACGATATTCCCTTCTGAGCCCGGCCAAAACTCAGGCTCGAAACGCCCTTTTCTTCCCCTGGCCCAAGCGGCGCCGCTCGGGTACGATGAGGGGCCGCCGACTGCGTGGTCGGCGTGTTTTGAAGCATCGCGCGATTCGTGAGACGAGAGATTTCCGATGGCCAAGAAAGTTAAGACCGCCGCCCCCGCTAAGCTCACCGCCAGACGGCAACCGCGCGGCTGTCTCCCCAAGGGACCGCACGGCGGCATTGAGCTGCTGTTGATTCAGGCGGTGGATCATCTGGGGAAGCAAGGGGACGTGGTCGAAGTTCGTCCCGGCTTTGCCAAAAACTACCTGCTGCCGCAGGGGTTGGCCACGATCGCCACGGATCATCACAAGCGGATGGTCGAGAAGCACCGCGCCAAGCTGCAAGAAATTCAAAACGCGCGACTGGCCGGGCTGCGAAACGTGGCCGAAGAATTGGGCCGTCAGAGCATCACCATCGAAGCCAACGCCAACGACGAAGGGCACCTCTACGGCTCGGTTGGCGCCGTCGAAATCGTCAGCGCATTGAAGCGCAACGATTTCACCATCACCACCGATCAGGTCCGCCTGAAAGGTCCGCTCAAGGAGCTCGGCCTGTACACCGTGCAGATCCACATCGGTCACGAGATCGAAGCGGAGCTCAAGGTGTGGGTCGTGCCGACGGTGACCGACGACGACGCGGCGCCGCAGGCGGCCCCCACGCCTAAGCAAGGCTGATCGTGGGTTGAGCAACGCGCCAGCGGGAGGGCGATCTCGGGTCGTCCTGCTCTCCCTCACGAATTGTCTTGCGCGCTCTGAATCGCGTTTGTCGGCGACGTTTTTGCCAAGGGATTTTTCCCTTCCCACATCTTGTAGCGCGCCCATGTTGCAACTACGAACTGGTTGACGACTCACTTCGCTTAGGATGCAATGCAGGCACTCTTCGCGGCGCCGGCGTGTGATCCCGATTGGGAACCGTTTCCGCGAGAGTTTCGCTCACGGAGGATGATTCGCATGGCAACTGCGCAGGCTGACACCCGTTCGACTTCCGGCGGCGCCCGCGGCGATCTGTTCGATCGCTTGCCGCCGCAGAGCCTCGAGGCCGAAAAGGCCGTCCTGGGCAGCATCTTGCTCGACCCCCTGCTCTGCGACGACGTCGTGTTGATTGTCCGCCCGCAGGATTTCTACGCCCATGCTCATCAGGTTCTCTTCACGCATTTGCTGGCGATGCACGAGGCGGGCTCGCGGATCGACCCGATGCTGCTGGTCGAGCGGTTGAAGAAAGCAGGGGACTTCGAGGCGATCGGAGGCATTGCCTACCTGGGCGAGATTTCGCAGGCGGTGCCGACCGCCGCCAACGCCGTCTACTACGCGCAAGTCGTGCGCGACAAAGCCACGTTGCGGGCGCTGATTCACACCAGCACCGAAATCCTCCGCGACGCCTACGATCAATCGCGCGAGCCGCACGAGTTGCTCTCGTCGGCGGAGGAACAAGTCTTTCGGATTCTCGAAGACGGCACTTCCGCCGACATTATCAGCATGGAGGACGCGCTCGGCGAAACGCTCTCCAGGATCGACGCCCGACTCAGCCACGGCGGAATTCCCGGTTGCGTCGAGACCGGGTTTACGGAGCTCGACGCGATGACCGGCGGATTGAACGCCGGCGAATTGATCATTATCGCCGGACGCCCCGGCATGGGCAAAACGGCGCTGGCCGCCAACATTGCCGAGCACGTTGCGCTGGCGCAACAGATGACGCTTTTCGTCAGCTTGGAAATGTCGCGCCATGAGCTCAGCGAGCGCATGCTTTGCTCATACGCGCGGATCAATTCTCACAAGTTGCGCAATGGGAACCTGTCTCGCGCAGAGCAGGACCGCCTGCCCGACATCTCGTCCGAACTAAGCCAGGCGAAGCTCTACATCGACGACAGCCCTAGCCGCACGATGGCCCAAATCGCGGCGACTGCCCGCCGGCTGAAGCGGCGCAAAGATCTTAGCCTGGTGATTATCGACTACTTGCAGTTGATCGAGCCGGATAACAACAAGGATCAGCGACAAGAGCAAGTGGCGCGGATCGCCCGCCGGCTGAAGACGCTGGCCCGCGAATTGAAGGTGCCGGTGCTTTGCCTGGCGCAGTTGAATCGTCAGGCCGAGGCTTCGCGCGACAACATTCCGCGTTTGAATCATCTCCGCGAAAGCGGGGCCATCGAACAAGACGCCGACGTGGTGCTCTTCGTCCATCGCGAAGAATACTACGTGACTGATCCGGAGCAAAAAGACAAAGTGGCCGGCAAGGCCGACATCATCATCGCCAAGCAGCGCAACGGGCCCACCGGCACGTCGCATGTAAGCTGGCGACAGGAATTCACCCGGTTCGAGCACGGCGCTAGCGAATTCCTGGATGACGCGGAGCAATTCCGCCCTTTCTAACGTGGGCTACTCAGGTCGCACATAACGCCCGGCTTGCGTGCGCTGCCCGTTCGAGAGTGACAGCAGCCAGCGGGTTTCCGATTCGGGTTGCTAGCGAGGTGCAATCGCGACGATCTCGCGGTCTTTTGGCCCCATCTCGGCCGTAGTGGGCTGAAACTTGAGCTTATTCGGCTTGTCGCCCCTGGCGGCTTGCAGTATTTCTACGCCACCTTTCCCAAGGACTCCCGCGAGTCCCTGCGCAGCGGTCCCTCGCTTGGGCCGTGCTTGCTGCGCGGGGACAGTGCGACGGGCCCTGTCTGCGTTGTCTTATCTTGCGTTCAATCTGTTCTCTGGAATACGCCCTGATGGCCGGCGGCCGCTACGATTTTGCCCTGACTGTGCGCTGCCTGGTCGGCTGCTTGTCGACCTTAATCGCGCTCTCAGGCGCCGTCGCGCGCGGTCAGGCCATTCCGAGTGGGCCGATGTTCGATTACACGCCGCAGAACGCGCCGGTCCGCCAGCCGAAGAGTTATCGTCCGCCGAAGAATCCGCAGCCGGCGAAAACGCCCGCTGCGTCGCAGAACAATCCGCCGGCCGGACAGGCGCCTGCTCCGCAGTCCAATCCGGCGGCCAATTCTGCGGCCACTCCTGCGGTGGGTTCTCCGACGGGACCTCGCGCGGCGCCGCTGCTTCCCAATTTGCCGCAGGTGGGCGACGTCAAGATCGAGGGAAACAGGTCGGTCACCGACCAGAAGATCCTGGCAGTCATCAAAACTCGCCCCGGACGGCCGCTCGACCGAACGCAGGTCGACGAGGACGTGCGCAGACTGCTCAAGACGCATTTGTTCATCAACGTCGAGCCGCGCTACGAGCGCACGCCCGAAGGAGTCTTGCTGGTCGTGTTCCGAGTGGTCGAACGGCCGACGATTCGGCACGTGAAAGTGTTGGGAACCGATAAAAGCAAGACGACGTTGGCCAAGCACCACGGTCTGAAAGTGGGCGATCCGCTCGATCCTTACGCGGTGGACGAAGGGCGTTCCAAGCTCGAAACCTGGTATCACGCCAAGGCCTACTCGCAGGCCACGGTCAATACGATCGAAGGCGACAAGCCGGGCGATCGCGGCGTGACGTTCGTCGTCAACGAAGGCATGAAGCAGAAAGTCCACTCAGTCATCTTCGAAGGGAATACGATCGCCGAAGACAACCGCATGCGAACGCAAGTTCAGTCCAAGAAGCCGATCCTCTGGATGTTCAAGGGAGAGCTGAACTACGACGTCGTCAATGAGGACGTGCAGCGCCTGATTGATTACTACCGCGGCCTGGGGTTCTTCAGGGCGCGCGTCGGCCGCGAACTGCTGTTCAATGAGAAACAAAACTGGTGTGACATCCATTTTGTCGTCGACGAAGGCCCGCGGTACGTCGTGCAGAACATCTCGATCGTGGGCAACACCAAGATTCAGGAGTCTGAGCTTCGCGAAAAGCTGACCTTGGCCGCCGGCGAGTTCTTCGATCAGGCGAAGATGAATAAGGATATCAGCTCGTTGCAGGACAAATACGGCGACATCGGCTTCGTCTTCGCCGACGTCCAGGCCCAGCCGAGGTTCGACGAACAACCGGGCAAGCTCGACCTGGTCTATAAGGTCGAGGAAGGGAGCAAATACCGTATCGGCCGGATCACGGTTAGCATCGGCGGCGACAATCCGCACACGCGGCAGACTGCGGTCTATAACCGCCTCTCGCTCCGCACCGGAGACATTGCCAGCACCAAAAAGATGCGCGACAGCGAGCGCCGCTTGAAATTGTCGAGCATTTTCGTCAGCGATCCTCAAAGCGGCAAGGCGCCCAAGATCGTCTTCCGCAAGCCAGGAGCCGAGGAAGAAGAATCCGATGATATGATCGCGCGCAGACCATCGCGCGGAAAGAAAGGCCCTGGCGTCACGATGGGCGGACCCGGCGGTGGGGGCATGGGAGGTGGCGGCGGCGGAATGGGTGGCGGTGGTGGTGGCGGCGGATATCGAGGACAAAGCCCCGATCCGTTGCCTGTCGTGCAAGGAGAGCCGAGCGACGATGCGCCGATCGAGGACATGGAGATCGAGCTGATTCCGATCGGCGATGGTCCACGGCCGACGACCGTTGCGAGACCGGTAACCGGCATCGACCCGAAGAGCGTGATTCGTTTTCAAAGCCCCGCCTGGCAGCCACAATACCCCGGCGCAGCGCCGCAACCCGAGTATGGCCAGCAAGCGTTGGGACGGACCGGTCCAGACACAGCCGGCGCTGGGAGCCGCGCGGCCACTCCTTCGGCTGTTCCTCCGGCTGGAAGCAATTACGCCGGTTTGACCGCTGCCGCAAGCGCGCCGAGCGCCGGCGCCGCGCCGGCCGCGATCCAACAAGCGCAATACGCGGAGCCTGCTCCCGGCGCAGCCTATCTTCGACCTGGCGCCGCAGCGTCTGGCGTTTACTCCGCGCCCGCCGCTCCGGCCGGCGCATATCCGCCTGCGACCAATCCAGCCACGACCTATCCGCAAACCACCTATCCAGCAGCGCAGCAATACGGCGGACAGCCGGTAGCGCCCGTAGCGCCCCAATATCGGGCGACGACTGCGCCGGCCGCCGCTCCTTACGCTCAAAACGTCGCGCAGCCGGCGCCAGCTCAGTATGGCGCAGCGCCGCCGCCCCAATACGGCGCTCCCGTCCAACCGCAATACGGGGCTCCAGCCCAACCGCTGTACGGCGCCGCAGCTCAACCGCAGCAGTACGGCGCCCCCGCTCAATCGCCGTACGGCGCGCCGCCTCAGCCGGCCTACGGCGGGGCCGTGGCGCGGCCAGCCAGCCAGCCGGGATCTGGCTATCGTGGCCCAGAAGAATTGTTTCCGCAGAACGGGACCCCGCCTCCTCCGGTCGGACAGAACTTTGATCCTTCCGGCGGCAGCCCGCTGTTCAATCCCGACGTCGAGCCGATTCAGGATATCCCGGTGGAGGCGATCGTCAACGAGACGCAGACCGGCCGCCTAATGTTGGGCGTGGGCGTGAACTCCAACTCCGGCCTCGTCGGCAACGCGGTAATCGACGAACAGAATTTCAGCCTGTCGCGTTGGCCGCGCAGTTGGGAAGACATTCGCAACGCCACGGCGTTTCGCGGCGCTGGTCAGCAGTTCCGCATCGAGGCGGCGCCGGGCACGCAGTTCAGCCGCTACGCCATCAATTTCCACAATCCTTACCTGGGCAACACGCCAATCAGCTTCGGCATCAGCGGCTCGTTCTTCACCCGGCTTTATCAAGATTGGACGGAGCAACGGGCCGGCGGTCGCGTGGCGATGGGCTACCAGTTCTTGTTCGATCCGAACTTGTCGATCGTAGGCTCGTTCCGTGCTGAGAACGTCAATATCTCCAATCCTATCCCCAATGCCCCGCAGCAGCTCACCTCGGTGGTGGGCAACAACACCTTCTTGTCCGGCATGGTGCAGTTAGTCCACGATACGCGCAATAACGCCTTCCTGCCGACGCAAGGACACCGCGTGTCGGTTGGGTTGGAAGAAGGCTTCGGCAGCTACACGTTTCCGCGAGCGACGATCGACGCCTCGCAATTCTTCCTGCTGCGCGAGCGGCCGGATACGTCGGGACGCCACACGCTGATGCTCAGCACGCAGCTTGGATTCAGCGGAGTGAATACGCCCATCTACGAAAACTACTTTGCGGGTGGTTACACCACCTTGCGCGGCTTCTACTTCCGCGGCGCTTCGCCGACCATCGGTGGCGTGCAGGTCGGCGGTCGCTTCGAGTTCATCAACTCGGTCGAGTACATGTTCCCGATCACTGCCGACGATATGTTGCGGGCCGTGGTCTTCACCGATTTCGGCACCGTGGAGCAGAATATCACGATCACTGGGCAGGACTTCCGCGTGGCGCCGGGATTCGGCTTCCGAATCAATATCCCGGCGATGGGCCCAGCCCCGATCGCGCTCGACTTCGCCGTCCCGGTTCATAAGGCGCCAGGCGACCGCGAACAGCTCTTCAGCTTCTTCATCGGCCTGTCGCGATAGCCGACCGCGCTCCCAACTCTGATTGCGACACATCTTAGGCTCGGTACGACACCGCGCGATGCGGATCTCCTGAGCCCCAGCGGGGCGGCCTAAGCTAGCCTGGGGTGAAGCCGGCCCTCAGGCCGGCGCAACCCCAGGATCCGGCGCGAAAAACCCGACGTCAGCCCCGGAGGGGCGACCTAATCTCTGGATCTCATCGTGTAAGATTAAATCGCGTCCGGCGTGGGAATAAAACCGACGATACAACCGTTAAGGCTCGCCGCGGATGCCCAATCGCTGCAAGTTTAGATCGCCCCCTATCGAGTCTTACGACGATTTTCTGCGCGAAGCGAACCTAGGGCTGCGCCGGCGAATCGCCGGCTGACCCTAGGCTATTTTGGATCGTCCCTCCGAGGCTTGTGCTCTGTCTCGATCTCTCTCATGTCTTGATCGCAATCAGATCACTTCGCCAGAAGCGCCTCGTCCGACAGCTCCGCATTGAGTGCTTACGTAGGTTCATCCGCAAGTGAGCGCCTCACGCCTTCGACGTCGCGCTCCCCAACTCATGCACGGACGCGGGAAGATTGCCCTCGGAATCGAACGGCAGCTCGCGCAGTTCGCTGAGGATTTCCAGGTCGTCGCGCGCTTGGGCTTCGTCCCAGTAGGCTTGCGAACATTCGACCTCGGCCACGTCGAGCGTGTTGCGGATCCAGAGAATCCGCGCGTCGGGGGGATCGGTCAGGCCGATCGTTGGCAAGGCCGCGTCGAGTAACTCGCGATCGGTCTCGAAGTCGATCGGCGGCATTGCGGCCCCCACGTGCCCGCTCGTCAGGCAGTTGATCCGCGTGATGTTCCAATCGGTTTCCCGAATGGAGCGGGTCGTGCAAAACTCG
>DASXPZ010000412.1:0-6431 GCA_036493275.1 Pirellulales bacterium | reverse complement strand
CCAGTTCCTGCTTGATCCGCAGTGAGAAATCAACGACCACTTCGCCCCCCAGCGTGACCCATACGGGGCCATCTCCCAGTCGCCAGATTTGAACCGGATAGGGATACGTCTGCGAGAGGGGCTTTCCGCCGGCGATCTGGGCAAGCAACAGTTTGGCCCGCGACGCCTGATACTTGTCGCTCGAAGCGGCCTGTTTTTGTAGTTCTTCGGTGGTCGGCAATTTCGCTAGCGGCAAGTCGATCTCGGCGTAGCTCATCGCCAGTCGTCCTGCGATGGGCGCCATCTTGCCCGCCAGGGCCTGCTCGACCGAAACGGCCAACTCCTTGCCGTACTTCTCGGCGAGGGCAACTTCGCGGCGCGGCAAGGGGTTTTGATCGGCGCCGCAGCCGGCCCAAAAGAGCGCGATCGCGCCAGGGTGTGATTTTTCGAGGTCGATCTGCGCAAAGCCGGGCCAGTCTCCCGACCATTGAAAGAAACTGAGCACCGTGGCGTGACAGGCGTATCCGCAGACGATCGCCGTGAGCTGGCCTTGCTTGTCTCGGACGGCCAGAACCGGCACGTCGTGATCGACGGGCCCTTTGAGATTTCCTTCGGCGATCAGCCGCGGGACGTCGGCCTCGACGTTTTCGCGGCGATTGACGGCGAATGTCGCCTTCGAAGTCGCCCAAAATAAGTCGGCCGGCGCCAGCTTGCCGATCGCCTCGCCCACCAGCGCGATCAGCTTCGCTTCGAGCGCATCGGAGTAGGCGTCGACCCGTTTCGACTGCTCGTCATCCAGAAAGTACATCGCCCGTAAGTTCTTGCCGACGACCGGCCCGGTGTGCGTGTGGGAGCAGCAGATCGCGATCTGCCGGGTCGACAAATGGTGCCGTTTGGCGAGCGTTTCGCGCACGGCAAGCGAGAGCTGCCGATCGATGCCGACCAGGTCGAGCGTGATCAATACCAGGCGATCGCCCGTGGGATCTTCGACCGCCAGGGCCTTGGCCCACAGGTCGTGCAGCTTCCCTTCGGCGGCGTGATCGCGGCCCGAATAGCCGCTCATCCACATTGGCTGCGTGGGAGTAATCACCACTTTGGCGGCGCCCGCCTTCCAACCATCGGCGGCGAACGCTTCATCGGTCGAAACGAACGCGACGACGCCAGCAAAACAAACGAGCCAAAATCCCCAGCGTGGCAATCTGTTCATGACGATCACTTTCTTTCGATAGACAAACCGAAGGACGCATCGGCGCGCGCCGCTATTGCACGCTCATCAGGTAGGCCAGCAGGTCGGCCAGCGCTTGTTTATCGAGCTGTTGCTCGAGCCCCTCGGGCATGATCGAAAGACCGGAGGCGACCAGCTCTTCGATATTTTTTCGCAGCACGGTGTCGGTGGCGCCCTCGGCGCGGCGGAGCGTGACGCTGCCGGCCGTTTCGCTATCGATCATGCCAGTAATCGTGCGACCGTCGTCGGTCAGCAGCGTGTAGCTGACGTACTGTGGGTTGACTTCTCGATTGGGGTCGAGGACGTTGGCTAAAATCGCCTCGGCGCCTCGATTTTTGAACGTGGCCAGATTGGCGCCGATTTCGTAGCCCACCCCTTCGACGCGATGACAGGCGGCGCAGACTTTTTTGAAGTGTTCTTTGCCGCGCTGGGGATCCCCCTTCATGTCGAGCACGTCGCGATGCGCCGCGACCACGTCTTGTCTTCGTCCCAGCTTGACGCTGGTCAACAAGCGTCCGGCGCGTTCGCGAATTTTCGGATCGGCGTGAGCTTGCAATTGCTGTGCGCGGGCCGGCTCGACATCGGCCGGTTTGAAACGGCCCGCTTCGATCGCGTCGAGCAGCGCCTGCAAACGATCGGTCCGCGCGAAGAGGGCCTCGGTCGCCTGGGCGCGCATCCGCGGGCTGAGCGTGTGCCATGCCTCTAGGATCACGCTGGCTACGCCCTTCTCGTTCAACCGCGCGAGCGCCGCGAGCGCCGCCGATTGCACTTCTTGCGGTTGGCGAGAATCGATTAGCGTCCGTAGCACGGCCAGCGCGCCGTCGCCCGGCCCGAGCGCGACGACGGAGACCGCCGCGGCTCGCTCGGCCGGTTTGCGCTCGGCGTCGGTCGCGGTTTTTTGCGCTTCGACGATCAATTGATCGAGAATCTTGGCTGCCTTGCCGGTGGCGTCGGTCGCCAGCAGTTTTTCGAGCGATCCGCCGCGCCGCGCCGCCCCTTCTCCCAGGCCACGCACGAGCTGCCCTGCCAGTCCCGCTTCCGCGCCTGATAACGATTCGACCGAAGCCAGCACGCGGGCGATATCCGCCTCGCGACCACTCGCGCCGGCCTGCGCGGCGAGCGCCGTCAGCACGGCCTTGCCGCCGTCGGTCTGCCGAAACTGCGCGTCGTCAACGAGCTGATTGAAAACCCGCTGGACACCGTCGGTCAACGAGCTAAGCAGGGCCAACCGTATCCAGCGATCGTCGGCGCCGCGCTTGGCCAGCGCCGCCAGCGCCTCGTCGCGCGACAAGCCAGCCGGCGCCTCGCCCAGGCTGAACAGCAACTGATAGCGACTTTCGGCGTCTGATTCTATCACCGCGAGATCAAACCAGCGCTGGCGAATTGGCGCCGATTCTTTGGCCAGGCCTTCGCTCAAGCGGACGGCATGCCGGCGCACCCCGGGGTGATGATCGAAAAGCGCGGCCAACAGAACATCGGGCGAGAGCGCATTCATTCCAGCCAACGCATAAAGGGCGTGCATCCGCCCCTCGGGGAGCGTGGCTTCCTTGGCGAGCTTCACGATCGCCGGCGTCGCGGCCTTGTCTTGCCGCTCATAAAGCAGCCGGGCCGCGGTGTCTCTGTGCCAGCCGTTGGTATTCGCCAAGGTCGCCACCAACTCCGCGGTGGTCGCCTTGGCCAGGTTCGGTAGTTTCGGCTGCTTGAAACCGTCTTGAACCACGCGATAGATCCGCCCGCGATCGCGCCCGCTCGTTAAATCCAAATGCTGCTTGATCGCCGGTGGCAGCGACTGAGGATGCTCGATCACTTCGCGATACATATCGGCCACGCAGAGCGAACCGTCGGGCGAGTTGGCGTATTGCACGGGCCGAAACCAGATATCTCGCGAGGCGACGAACTCGCTCTCCTTGTCGATCCGCGCCGCCACCAGTTCCACACCATGCGGAACAACCAGCTTGCGATGAATCAGATTACTGCCCACGTCGCCGACGATGGCGATCTCGGCGGCGGCGGTCATCTGCGGATTGTCGGTCTTGGCGGCGGGCCACGCGTTGCCACGATAGATCGTTACGCCGGTGGCGCCCGTGAAGTAACCACTCGCGCGGCCTCCTCCTTCGATCAGCCCTGGTACCTGGCCGCTTACTCGCAAGCGTGTGCGGACGATTCGCCACGGCTCGACGGGACTGATTCGATAGACCTCGGCCTGTGGACCATCGGTGGCAATGCTCAGCCGAGGCGACGGCGCCGCCAGAAATGGATTGCGGGCGACGTAGCGATCCTCGAACATCACCTGCTGGATGTGGTCGCTGTTCGAGCAGACGAACTTGCGCCCCCAGTTGTCGAAACACATGCCGTGCTGTGCGCCGCCGCTGGTGGGCTGCAATTCGAGCGTGCGCGGATCGAAGGCAAAATCGCGGCCCGAGAGCGACATGCCCTTTTGTTGCAACTCTTTCGCCGGATTATCTCCCTTTGTCTCATCGACGCGGCGAATCGTGCCACCGGCGCTGCTAGTGGCGCCATGAATCCGGTTATCGAGCCCCCAGGCAAAGCTGTTGATCAGCCCTTGCACGTTGCCGCGGCCGAACCCGGTGAAGATTTTTTTCTTCACTTCGGCGACGCCATCACCGTTGGTGTCTTTGAAGTACCAGATATCCGGCGCGGCGCCGACGAAGATTCCGCCGTCGTAGCAGATCAAGGCCGTCGGCCAGCTCAGCGTCTCGGCGTAAAGTGTGCTCTTATCGAAGCGGCCGTCGCCGTCGACGTCGGTCAGTAGGCGAATCCGCCCGAGGTTCGCTTCGGCGTCTTCCGAGTAGTCGATCATCTCGGCGACGAAGAGCCGCCCAGCGGCGTCGAACGACATCGCCACCGGATCAGTCACCAGCGGCTCGGCGGCGATCAGCTCGATCTTATAGCCGGGCTGAACTTGAAACGTGCCGATCGCATCGGCCGGTTCGACCGGTTTTATTCGCGGAAGTTCCGACTTCAGGTCAGCGTTCGGTGGAGGATCCGCGGCGCGCAACGAAAGTGTCACGGCGAAGCAAAACAACATTGAGGCGACCGTCAGGACGAGCGGCCGCAATAGGTGGGCGTTCATGGAGATCGATCCTAATCCCCGGCCGGGGAGGGATCAAGCAGTGCGAGGCGCATGCCTTGTGAGCGGCAAGGCGCTAGCTGCGAATGGCACTAAAATAAGGAGCCCTCCTTGTCTAGCGCCTCTTTGGGGATCGCCATTAGCTTTTGGCAAGGTCCTCGAACTCGCGATATTCATCAGAAATTTTGGTTTTCGGCTTCGGCATTTTTGATATGTCCCCACAATCCAGCACACGGGTCTACGTGCATTTCACTCTCATAACGCCGGCGTCCTCGTCCTTGAAGATAACTATTTTCGAGCAATTGTCGAACTGAAACTCAAGAATGCCGTTCTTCATTTCGATGCTTCTGATCACCTGCTGCGGCGCCACCCCCAATTCGTCGAATACGTCCACGTACTCTTCATCGTCTGCAAGATCATCTTCGCGATCTGGCGCACTTGTAACCCAGAATAATATTCTACAATCAATAAAAAACCGATACCACGACTTGTCTACGTTTAAGTACAAGAAGCAAGCACCAGCAACTAACGATCGGCCGACACCGAGCATTCGTGATGCACGTCGCCCGAACAACTCTGGGATAGTCGTGTCGTCGCTCTGGCGCAGTATTTCCATGAAGCACTTGTTAGTGTGGTACATTTTCAGTGCATCACCACGAACATCGTGGCGAGCGAGAACTAAAACCAGCGGCGGCGGATGGCTGAGGCGGGTGGCATATTCCACGATTGTAACCCGGAGCGCGGAAGACAAGGGCACGCGAGACAAGTTTTTTGGCGAGACGAGATAGTAGCGCCGATAGCGCCTCTCGGCTCGGCGGGAGCCCGCACTCCCGATGGCGCAGATTCAACGTTTTTCTCAAGCGTTCCCCCGTCTTCCTCAAATTCTCAAGCCTACAGCCTCAAGCCTTCCTCTCACTGGCAGCATTCGGCGATCAGCAGGCCTTGCGATTGCTTCAGGCGGGCTTGGGCGATTTTCCAGGCGGCGATTTGTTCGATCAGGTCGCTCTCCGCCTGAATCAAAGACAGCCGGCCGCCGATGACTTCGGCGTAGGTGGCGCCGCCCGTTTGGCTGCGACCTTGCAACTCTTCGCCGCGGCTGCGCCACTGCGCGACTGCTTCTTTTGCAAGCGCCACCTGGCGGAGTCGCAGCTCGACCGTCGCCACGTTCTGGCGGATCTCGGTGGCGACTTCCTGTTCGCGCTGCCACGCCAGACGATTGAGCTGTTGCTGCCGCTCGGCCAGTTCGCGCTTGTCATTGCAGGCGCTCTTGAGTGCTTCGAGAATGCCGAACGGCCCGTCGCACTTCGCCGGCTGCGGCGCGAGGCCCAACAATGGGCTGACCTGTGAGAGGGCAACTCGCGCCGACGCCAGTTGCTGTCCGCTCGCCGAGCGGGCGCGGCGCAACAGTCCGAGTTCGGGTCGAGTCGCCAGCCCGATCTGCACGGCCAGCTCGACGTCGATCGGCTCGACCGTAACCGTCATGTCGGTCGTCGGCCAGATTCGATCGTCCAGGTACTGCGGCGTGACGCCGATAAAGTTCCACAACCGCGAATTGAGTTGCGTCACGCCGTTTTGCAATTGCGCCTGCTGGTCGCGCAGCTCGATCTCGCGGCGCGGAAATTCGGTCTTGTCGGCCCGTGTTATCAGCCCTTGCTCGTGGGCGCGAGAGAACCCTTCGACGCCGCGGCGGGCGTCGGCGATCGCGCGGCCGACTAGATCAAGCTGCGCTTCGCGCTGCGCAAGCAGGTAATAATCGTTGAGCGCCTCGCCGGCCTGGCGATTGCGATCTTCGAGCGCCGCGGTCCGCAGCACGTCGTAAGTCAGCGAGTTGTCCTCGTGCTGGCAAAGTCCGCGCGATTCGCGGGCGGCGAGCGCGCGGCGTTCGCCGTCGAGCAGGTTGGCCCGTGGCGCGGCGTTGACGGCCATACACTGGCAGTCAGCCGGTGACAGAGCATGGAACTGGCCCGCCGGGCGAGGATAGCCCAGGATTGCATCGACTTGCGTCAGGGCGGCCACCTGGGTGACGTCGGGTGTGATCACGCCCCGCTCGGTCGGCTCCAGGCCCGGTTCGCCCGCGCCGCCGCCGTGGCCATGCCCTGAACGCCCGGCGCAGCCCAGGGCGGCGCAGGTGACAAG
>DASXPZ010000411.1:0-10541 GCA_036493275.1 Pirellulales bacterium | reverse complement strand
GGGGCGCCTGGTCAAGCCGCCGGAAGTCGCTCAACTCGTGACGTTTTTGCTGTCCGAACGCTCCGGCCTGATGACCGGCTCGATCATCGACTTCGATCAGCAGGTTTTGGGGACAAGCTCCTGACCGCTGACTGCGCGATTGGCGTTTGCCTGTATAATCCGCCAACGTGGCGCCGTGTGTTCGCCTATCGGCAACCAAGAGCACATTTTCAATTTGCAACTCACAGCACTGGAGTTCGCGTGTCTCCTCGCACTTGGATCATGGCTGGCGCCGTGTTCGGCGCGTTGGCGGTTTGCACGGGAGCCTTTGGGGCCCATGCTCTGAAGGGTAAGTTCGAGCCTCCGGAACTTGCGAATACGTACGAGATCGCCGTTCGCTACCAGATGTATCACGCGCTGGCGCTGGTGCTGGTTGGCCTGCTCGGCCTGCACCAAAGCTCCGTGTGCCTGAATATAGCCGGAAGCTGCTTCGTCGTCGGGATCGTGATCTTTTGCGGCCTGCTGTACGCCTACTCACTCGGCGGCCCAAAGATATTGGGGGCGATCGTGCCGATTGGCGGCGCCGCGATGATTGCCGGCTGGGTGGCGCTGGCGATCGCCGCAGCCACGAAGATGAAAATATAGGTTCGTGTCCTGTTGGTCGTCAGGCGCGGGCTTCGTTTTTGCCCGCCGCTCACGGCGGCAGGGGCGCCCCTTGGCGGATCCATTGCACTTGCGGCTGGCCGCCGTCTCCTTTGAGGAACTCGGAGACGTAGCGCATCTTCTTCTTGGGGCTCTCGGGGACGGTGAAGTTGTCTCCCTTTTGCAGGATCGCCCGTTTTTCGTCGATGCCGCCGAAGCTGCGCGTGCCGGCGGCCTGGCAGGGGAACCAATGTCCCTTCCCCTCACCGTCTTCCAGATAGAACTCGGGATAGCAGTGGCCGGGGACCCATACGGTGCGAGCCGGGACATTGATGGCGCGGCACATCGCGATAAACAAGCTCGTCAATTCTTCGCAATCGCCGGTCTCATCCTTCAAAGCCGCCAGCGCCCCCTTGAGCGGGCCGTTTTGATACTTCACGTGTTCGCGAACCCAATCGTAGATCGCTTCGACCTTTTCCCACGCCGTCTCTTTTTCCTCCGTGATCTCTTTGGCCAGCTTGACGATTTTCGGGTCGCGGCTCTCGATCTTCACGCTGGGCGCCAGCGACAGCTTCGCCTGGCGGTCGGGCTTTTTCGGAATGACGAACATCGAAGTCTCTTCAGGCGCAATGATCGGCCGGCGGATGATTTCGAACGTGGTCACGCAGCGCATCTGCTGGCCCGCCGGAATCTGCGGCACGGCAACGACCATTTGCTTGACCGTTCCGCCGATGTCGCGGTACGTGACGCGGCGAACCCAATCCGAGACGTCTTCTTTGACGACTTCGACCGTTTGTTCCGGCCAGTCGATCGGAATCGGCGTGGTGGCCACGATGCCGGTGCATTCGCCTCCCGAGGTGGTGACGACCATGCCAACTTCGAAGCGCTGCTTGACCTCGGGCCCTAATTTCGGTCCGTGATCTTCTTCGCCGACGACGCCGAACTGCGCGCTCGCCGGGCTAGCGGCGCCGGCAAGAACAAAGCAGAGGACAATCAGAAGAGCCTGCCCCAGATCGAAGCGCGGTAATTGAAGAACGCTCAGCAATCGAGCGGTGGGAACGAGACGCATGAGTTCACTCCACAACAGAGAGAGCAGACTCCGTTCCGCGGCTATTGACGACTCCCAAAACCTGGGAGGACGCCGTTCTCTAGTCTACTCCCATTCCAGCGTGGCGAAACGGCCGGCGAAACGGGCCGGCCGGGCCGGGCCCTTGGCCTGCTCGCTGGATGCTTCGACAGCACCGCGGGGAAGCCCCTAGTGATGGCGTCGGGAAGCATAACTGTCAGAAACGTGCGAAAAGCAGACATTTCTCGCCATCCGGGGGTTACGGAGGGGACCGGGCTGCCTGACGGGGGGCCCGGCCGCCGGCTTCACCGCGGGGCTGTTCCGGCCGATCGATCACAAATTGATGTTGCCCTGTCGCGGTCGGGCGCCCATAGTCTAAGCCAAGGACTGGCGCCGATTTACGCGCCGAGGCGGATCGGCCTAGGTTGGCGCTTGCGCGATTGCACGAGGAACAGCCTGTATGCGATGGATCTGGCTTGCGGGATTGGCTTGCGTTTGCGCGACGCTGGCTCCGTCGGACGCGAGCGCGCAACTCTTCGGCGGACGATTTCGCATGGGGGCGACCCGTGGCGCCGACCCGCGCGCGGCGCCTCGCAAGTTTCCTTCTGCGCCAAAAGAGCCAGAGCAGTGGATCGGAATGAAAGTCATGCCGCGAAAGCCGACCGCGGCGTTCGGCTTGCAAGATCACGCGATCGGGCATGCCTCGGACGTCTCGCCCTGGCCGCAGACGGTGCGGAAAGCCCAGGGAAGTTGGCTATGGCTCGAAGCGCCCGGAGCACAGGGCTGGATCAACATTCAAGACGTCGTCCCTTTGGCGGACGCCGTTCTCTATTTCAACGAACTATTGGCTCGCCGCCAAACGGCCTGGGAGTTCTACATGCGCGGCTCCGCGCTACGTGAACTCGAGCGGTTCAACGAGACGTACGCAGACTTCAAGGCGCTCGAGGCGATTGAAGAAAAGCAGCTCAAAGCGCTCTCGGCGCAAGCGACCGCGCAACTCATGAAGAAAGACTATCGCGCTTTGATCGCCACCGCGAATCAAATGGAGCGACTGAGCCCGAGCAATGTAACGATCTTCACGACTCGTGGCGGGGCTTACTTGATGTTGCAGGACGTCACCCGCGCGAAGGCGGATTATGATCACGCCGTGGAACTGGCAGCCAGCACCATAACTTATGCGGCCCGAGCAAGGTTCTATCGTCAACAAGATGACTTGGAGCGCGCCATAGAAGATTTCGACAAAGCCATTTACCACTGGCCGCTGATTCGGCTTTACGAAGAACGCGCGGAATGCCTGCTTGATCATAAAGAATACGCGCGGGCGATCGAGGACCTGAATGTCGCGCTGGCCGCCGATCCGAACAAAGTGGATAACTATCTGTTGCGCGGGCAGGCCAACCTGGCTAGCGGGCATGTCTATCAAGCCAATTTGGATTTCTCGACCGCGATCCAGTTGTCTCCGACCGCCGAGACGTATCTCCAGACAGCGACTGCCCGATATATGTGCGACGAATTCCGTCGGGCGATCGACGACGCCAGCATCGCGATTCGTTTGAATCCGCGGCTCTCCACGGCCTACCTGATCCGCGGAGATTCGCACTCGAAGCTGCAAAGGCACGCCGAGGCGCTGGCGGATCTCGATCGCGCGATACAAATCAATCCGAAAGAAACGCAAGCCTACGTGCAACGAGGCCAGCTCTCCTTCAAGCTCAAGAACCCGGATCAGGCGCTGCGCGACGGCGTCGAGGCTTATCGATTGGGGAGCCGGTCGAAGTCGTGCGTGTTGCTGACGGGCCTGGGCTATATTTCGCAAGGCAAAGCCGCCCGCAGCGTGGAGCTGTTGGACGAAGCCCTGCGCGAGGACCCCACGTTCTCGCAGGCCTATGCGTTGCGCAGCGCGGCCTATTGGGTTGTGGGGGACAACGCTCAGGCGAAGGCCGACGCCATCGAGGCAAAGCTGTACTCGACGAGCGAGACTTCTTCAGGTGTCACCCTCACTGTGACCACTGACATTTTTGCCACACCGCCGATCGAGTCGCGGACGGCCATCTTTTTGTCCGATTTCGGCATGTCGGAGCGGGCGATCGCCGTGGCCACGGAAGTGATCTCGCAGTTTCCCGAACGCAGCGGCGGATATTACGCGCGAGGGCTCGCGCGCTTTCGGCTGCTAAACTACGACGGGGCCAGAGAGGACTTGCGAGCGGCGATCGAGAGGAACCCGCGCGACGCCGAAGCGCACCGGCGGCTCGGCGACTGCGATCTGAAGCAAGACCGTTTCGAAGAAGCCATTGTCGACGCGACCCACTTGCTGGTCCTGGAGGGGCCTTCCTTTATCGTTTTCCTGGGGAGAGCCTGGGCGTGGCGCGAATGCCATGAGCCAGAGCTTGTCGTCGAGGATGCTTCCGACGCCCTGACCTACAGCGACGACGCGAATCCAAAAAAAGTGGCGGAATGCTACCTGTTGCGGTCTGAGGCGCACAAGAAATTGGGACGCCAAGAGCTCTACGACGCGGATCGCCAGCGAGCGGAGGGCATTGCCAAGGCTGTGGTCCGCGCTTGGGACGAAATGTTGCGCAAGGAGGACCGCGAGCAGAAGCCCTCCCTTTTTGTGCATGCGGCGGATGGGGAGAATCTGCGCAGCAGCTCCAAGACTTCCGGGAGCGCTAAGACGTCGAAGACGAAAGAGCCGTGGGAAGACGATTTCTCGCTCCGCGCGAAATCGCCAGACGCAGGGAAGAAATGGCCGAAGCTCGGCACCCCTTCTGCTTATCGCTAGCGGCCCGCTCGGGCGCACGATCTCGCCGGATGACTTCGCATTAGTCGACCAGCACGTCCGCCAGTCGAGAAATGCTCACCACTTCACGCAGGCTGATCCAGGCCCGGCCACGGTTGGGTCGGATACCGTGCAGGCGGCATTCCAACACATATTTTTCGCGAGTCGTTTGCGTGTCGCGCAGATCGTGCACATCGACCTGCTCCAGCTCCAGGTAGTCCCGGTGAGCGGCTGTGAGCGTGCCCAGCACCACGTAAGGGCTGGCCAGGTCGAGCACCACCTCGTGGCCAATCAATTGGGTCCAAAGCGTATCGGTCGGAGGGTACATCAGGCGGTGTGCGTGGCAGGGATGGTTGCGAGCGTGGACATTTTTACGTATTTTCTGACGCGTCGAGACTTGGGACAAGTCTTGGCGCCGCTCGCATCGCCCCCGCCCAGGTTTGCCTTGGTCCCAAGGCGTAGGCTAGCGCTTGCGCAGGGAGCGGTCCACTTTTCGCCGCCCGGCATCATTGTAGGAATGTTGGGGCGGCTGGCGAGGCTGGTTCGCTTCCAAAGCACTCGAAAAAAACCGCTCGGGGCGCAATCGAGCCGCGCGCGTACAATGTCAATGGCCAGGGCCGCGTCGCGATGACTTCTGTCTTGGCGCCGCCAGGGTTCCCGGAGATCAGGATGAATAAAGTCCATTTCGACGTGGTGGTCATCGGCAGCGGACCGGGGGGCGAAGGCGCCGCGATGCAGGCCGTGAAGCACGATAAAAGCATCGCCATGGTCGAGGCGCACGACCGTGTCGGCGGCGGCTGCACTCATTGGAACACCATCCCCAGCAAGGCGCTGCGCTACGCCATCTTTCAGCTTACCGAGGCCAACCGCAACCCACTGTTCCGCGCAGCCGGCTTGACCATGCAATACTCGATCGCCGAGTTGCGTCGTTCGGCGCAGCCGGTGGTCAACCAGCAAGTCGACATGCGCACCGGTTTCTATGAGCGGAACCACGTGCCGGTGTTCATCGGTCGCGGGCGATTTGCGGATCCGCACACCCTTGAGGTGGCCGAACCGACTGGCGCCGTGCAGCGCTTGACGGCCTCGAACTTCGTGATTGCCACCGGGTCGCGCCCTTACCGCCCCCCCGACGTCGATTTCTCGCATCCGCGGATCTTCGACAGCGACACGATCCTCGATCTCGACTTCACGCCGCAGTCGATCACAATTTACGGCGCGGGGGTTGTCGGCTGCGAGTACACGTCGATGTTTCGCAATCTGGGGATCAAAGTCAACCTGGTCAACACGCGCTCGAAGCTCCTGGAATTTCTCGACGACGAGATTATCGACGCGCTGGCTTACCACATGCGCGACGTGGGAGTGCTGATCCGTCACGACGAGGTCTACGATCATGTCGAGCCGTGCGACGACGGCGTGATCATGCATCTAAAGAGCGGCAAGCAACTCAAGACCGACGTCCTGCTGTGGGCAAACGGTCGCACCGGCAACTCACAGGAGATGGGACTCGAAGCGATCGGCATCGAGCCCGACGGTCGCGGTCAGCTCAAGGTGAACGAGAATCTACAGACGGTTGTGCCCCACATTTATGCGGTGGGGGACGTGATTGGATATCCGTCGTTGGCGAGCGCCGCGTACGCGCAAGGGCGCTGCGCCGCTTCGCATATCGTTTGCTGCGAGGCCGAGGCGATCGCGCTGCGCGACATTCCGACCGGCATTTACACCAGTCCCGAGATCAGCTCCATCGGCCGGACGGAGCGCGAGCTGACGGCCGAAAAAATTCCGTACGAAATCGGTCACGCTCAGTTCAAGCACCTGGCCCGGGCTCAGATTACTGGCAAAAAGACGGGCATGCTCAAAATCTTGTTTCATCGCGAGACGCTACAGGTGCTGGGCGTCCACTGTTTCGGCAGCGGCGCCGCCGAGATCATCCACATCGGCCAGGCGATCATGTCGCAAAAGGAGGAAGCGAACACCCTGTTGTATTTCATCAACACTACGTTCAATTACCCAACGATGGCCGAGGCGTACCGCGTCGCCGCGCTGAACGGCTACAACCGTTTGTTCTAGCGCCAGGTGATTTCGTGAGCGGCAAGGCGCTAGCCGCCGGTGAATGGCTAGCGGCGCTGAAACACAAAGAAGCAATTGCTAGCGCCAACAATTCACAAATAACGCTTGCCTCATCGTGAGCGGCAAGTCGCTAGCCGCGAATGGCAAACGGATGGAAAGCGCATCGGCCAGCGGCAGCCGTCAGATTAGGAGCAGAATCGCCATGGAAGGTTCGCCCACCCCAATCCGCCGCCGCTGGTTTCAGTTTGGCTACGGACGATGTTCATGGCGGTGACGTTATTGGCTGTCTTTGTGGCCTATCACGTCAACTGGATTCGGCAGCGACGGTCTGGTTTTGAGGGCACGCGGCTGGTAACCCTTAAATCATACGATCTCAGAGACTTTACATTGAGCATTGCTGGAACGTCGCTCCCGCATCGTCAAGCGCCGGGGCTTTTGCGTTTTTTTGGGGAGCGCGGATACTCCAGGATTGTGGTGCGGTTCGGCACGGTCAACGACAATCGCTTTACCTCTCCGTATCACACTTCGCGAGACGTAACGCCCGTTGAAATGTTGGAAGTAGATCGGATAAAGCGATTATTTCCGGAAGCCGACGTTGACGGGCAAGCGACAGAGGTTTACGGCGCGCAGGTTCCTTGAGTAAGTGCCATTCGGCTTTAAGAATCTATCAGCGCCCGGCCCGCGCACGCTAATCACCCACTTCCCGCCACCCCTTTATGCTGCCGCCAACTCGCCATCCTCTTCCTTAATCCTACCGGCATTCCGCCACAACGGCATAGAATAGCCCCCATGCCCACCCCACCCCGCCGTCTCTGGTTTCAGTTCGGACTTTGGGAATTATTAATCCTATGTCCGTTGCTCGCGGTCATCTGGTGGCAAGCTGCGACGCTGAGGGTCAAAACACTCCCGTACGAAAATCCATCTTCCGGCCCAGGCAGGACGAAAGTCCCCTTTTACTGGGGCACTCGTAAGCCGATGCGAGGCGAGATAGCCACGCGAGGAGTCGCGATCTCGTTTTGCACAGTCGCAGTTTGGACCATGGCGCCGTTGGTAGTTTCTCGATTGCGAACCGCAATCGATCCCCGCGGTCCGAAAAATAAGCGACCAGCTCAGTAATAGGACACTACCCGCCTCCGGTTGAATACGTGCAAGCAGCAATGGCGCATCCTCGACTCGAATTCACTGTCGACTCCGTAGAACCCTCGGGCCAAGTGCTGGGGCGAAACCACGACTTCGACATTCCAGTCGGGACAACGTTTGTTGTGATTCGCAAGGTGAGGGTTGATGGCGACATGATGCACCTTCACACGGTAGACCTGGGCGTCATTGCGCCTATCGCGCTTACGTTGAAGGCTGTCGAATTGTACGGTCGAAGCCTCGATGTCATTCCCGGAGGCTATACTGCCGGTTTGACATTGGAGGGAATCGGCCTCGACGCCCTGACTGAAGCGATTAGGAGTGCGGCAGAAAGGGAGTATGTGCTTATCGCCGTATCATAGGAGGCTCAATCGCCCTGCAGACGCTAATCACCCACTACCGGCAGCAGACCTTCGTTGCTTGAATCAGACTGCCTGATCTACAATCGCAGGGCGATGACGATGCACACCCCACCCCGCCGCCGCTGGCAATTCAGTATTTCACGGATGGCACTTGTAATTGCGCTCGTCGCGCTTTCGTTTGGGTGGTGGAGGGCAATACAGGATGGACTACCACGATCATCGGCCTACGCCTGGCCTGCTGCGGCGGGGATGATTGTAAGCGCAGGCGCCGCCTGGACGGTACTTGTCGTCAGCGGAAAAGACACTCACGCGGTCATCATCGGCGGCACGGCGATCGGCGCGGTCTCTATCGCGGGTCTATTAGCCGTGAAGCTTTTAACACTGTAGCACCACACTGGTAGGACACGACCCGCAGGCGGCGTATGTTGCGTGACTATTAACGTCCCGGCTCGAATCGCAGGGTGATGACCATAACCGCCCCACCCCATCGCCGCTGGTTTCAGTTTGGACTGCGGACGATGTTCGTCGGAGTGACGGGGTTCGCATTCTTTGTGGGCTACCACGTGAATTGGATTCGACAACGACACGACTTCCTCCGGGTCCACCAAGAGCCTGTGCGAGGCAAGCCGATTCTTTGGGACGGGACCTTTCCGGAAGCGCCTGGACTACTCTGGCTATTCGGCGAAGAAGCTTGCTGGGGGATCGATCTCTCAAGCGAAGATCAGGAAATTAGGGATCGCGTCCGACGTCTTTTCCCAGAATCGCGCATTTTCAACATCAAATGAACCCACTTATTGACCTCGCCCCTTAACCGTGTGCCATTCGGCGCTAGCCGCCGGTGAATGCGCTAGCGACGCCGAAATACGAAGAACCCGCGGCTAGCGCCGATCGGCTCACAAAATGCGCTTGCGGATTCGCGCCTGGCGTTTCGCGCTGGACTTAATATCGCAAAATCACGTCCGCGTAGACGCGATTCTGCAAGATGTCTTCACGATTGGTGAGCGGGAATTCCCAACCGCCGCCGAACTCGAAATTTCCCGTAGGCTTCCAGCGGGCCCCGACCGCACAGGTCACCACGCTCGTGCCGGCCACGCTGCCGAAGGGCAGATTCACCAGGTCGAGACCCGAGAACGTGGGCGCGCCGCCGCCGACGTTCATCGGGCTTCGCATAAGAACGATGGCGATGATGGCCCGCGAGGCGCGATCCGCGTTTTCGCGAAGATCGTTACAGGCGGAAAGTCAGGAGCCGGGGACGTCGCCTAAATTGACGCGGGCGCCGTATTGGTCTGCTCCGCGGGGCTGCAAGATCGAATGCAACTCGCCGTTCGGGCCCAGCGCTGCGATGTCTTGCGCACCGCGTAGATGTTGCGCCGAAAGCTCGATGTATCGCCCGGCGGCGATTTCGATCGCCTGCTCGGCCGAGAGCTCGACCGAAGGCAAACTCGGCGTCAAGCGTCGCGCCGTCAGCAACCAGTCTGCCCGATTTTCAGGGCGCATCCGAGTAAGCTCCCAGGCGTCCGCCACTGAGAAGGAGCCGATGCGCGTGCGCTCAAGCGCCGACATCACGGCGCCTGTGCCCAGTCGTTCGGCCAGATCGCGCCCGAGAGAACGCACGTAGGTCCCGCCGCCACAAACGATGTCGAGGGTCAACTCAGGATACTCATACGCGATGACTTCCATCGCGTGGACGATGATCTTGCGGGGCTGCAAGATCACGTCTCGACCGCTGCGCGCGAGGTGATATGCGCGTTGCCCGGCAATCTTCAGCGCGGAGAACGCCGGTGGCCTTTGCAGGGTCTCGCCCAGAAAAGTTGCCGCCGCGGCCGCCACCTCGGCGGCGCTCGGAATCGGCGGGTCTGCCAGCAGCGTGACATTCCCCTCGACGTCTTCCGTGTTGCTCTCACGGCCGAGCAGAAAGGCGCCGCGGTACTGCTTCTCCATTTGTTGGGCGTAGTCGATCAACCGCGTCGCTTTACCCACGCACGCCAGCAGCACGCCCGTCGCCAGCGGATCGAGCGTGCCGGCATGGCCCACTTTGGCAGGCCAGACGAGACGCTGGATGCGATTGACGACGTCGCGCGACGTCAGGCCCTGCGGTTTGTGGACGTTGATGACGCCACAAGGCGTGGACAAAAGTGGGTTGGAGTCGGCAAGCATTCGCGGAGCGTCGTTGTTGGTCTCAAGAACGGAAGAAGCTGTCGGAATTGGAAGTTTTCGGAGCTATCGTCTATGCTCGCAGATAGCGGGGGGCGTCCTATCGTTAGCAGGCGGGTATTCTCATGCAATTCACAAGATTCGCAGTTTATGCGCCGGCGGCAGCGTTGTTTTTGGTCGTGGCGCGCGCGGCGCCTTGTTTTGCTCAACTGGATGGCGTCCTCGGCGCGTCTGACAAGGCCGAAGCCACGAAGGTGAACGACCGCATCTACATAGCCTCGGGCTTCGGCAATACGTTTATGGTGAAGACGGACGACGGCAATGTCATCATCGATACGTCGATGTTGACGCAGGCGCCCAG
>DASXPZ010000410.1:0-8789 GCA_036493275.1 Pirellulales bacterium | reverse complement strand
AACCTGAGAAAGTAGCTGACAGGGCTGAGCCGAAACCGAAGGCGGACCCGAGCTCAACCGAGCCGCTGGCAGGCCCGCTGACTGAGCCATTGTTCCTCGGGCTCGATCCCTTCGGCTCCGCAGAGGCCTTCGGTGGAATTGGCAGTCGCGATAGCGTCATGATTCCGCGCCTCCAGGTCTGCCTGGTGCTGATGGGCGCCTGGTGGACGGTGTTCAGCATTCCGGCGTTGCTTTTATTGCGCGATCGCACACGGCCGAGCGCCGAGCAGAAGTCGATCGCAAAAACGACGACCGACGCCTTTGCACAAGTCGCTGGCACGCTCCGCAGTGTGCGCAACTACCGCATGCTATTCCTGTTTCTGGTCGCATTCTTGATCTACAACGACGGCGTCCAGACGATCATCACCCAGGCTTCGGTCTTTGCCCAAAAGGTGCTGCACATCGGCGCCGGCGACCTGGTGATGGTGGTGCTGATGATTCAGTTCGTCTCGATGCCCGGCGCGCTGCTGATGGGATGGCTGGCCAACAAGCTGGGTGAAAAGCGGACGCTGATGCTTTGCATCGGCATTTACATCGTCTGGCTGCTGGCCGCGTTTTTTATTACCACCGTGGCGCAATTCTGGGCCATGGGCGCCGTGCTGGCCCTGGTGATGGGAGGCATTCAGTCCGTCAGCCGCGCCATCATGGGGCAAATGACCCCGGCCAGCCGGAGCGGCGAGTTCTTCGGCTTCTTCAGTCTCTCGGGCAAGGCGACGAGTTTTGCCGGGCCGATCGTGTTCGGCACGATCCTGTACTTGAGCAAAGGCCAGGCACATTTGGCGATCCTCAGCCTGCTCGTCTTTTTTATTGTCGGCGGAGCGCTTGCCGCGCGAATCGACGTGCGAGAGGGGCGGCGCGTGGCCGAGCAAGAAGGATAGCGCCGGACGCGCGATGACGCGCTTTAGGGCCGAGCGCGCAGCGCGGCCAACTTTGCTTTCGCCTGCAGCCAGATGCTAGGGGGCAACGGATCGGCCGCGTCGGTCGCCATCAGATAGGCCCGCAGGCTCACCAGCAGCTTTCTGGCGGCGGTTTCGAGCTGCCTGCGCCCGCTGTTCGATGTGCCTTCGGCGCGGATGGATACGTCGACAGTAGTATGCGAAATACTGGGCGCCTCGTCGTCTTTTATCTCGCCGTCGATGGACGGTTCGCGCGGGACTCGCCGCTCGCGGTACTTGAGATCCAGAATGTAATTGGGCGTTTCCGCCTGGACTCCGGGCTGAGAGGAGACATTGCCTGGACAGGCGACCGACAATTGTACTTGGTTGCCGTCCAGAGCGACGATCGTCGCATGATGGTCGGCGATAAATCCGCGCAATTTATCGATGCTGGCTTCTAGTGGCGCGTCGCAGTGGAAGCGTTGCTCAACCAACGCGTCGCGCGAGGACTTCGATCGGTTTGCGCGTGGAGTATGCTTTGCCGGCTCATCGTTTCCCGAGCCTAGTTGCACCACACGATTGCGGCCTTCTTCCTTGGCGTTCAATAGAGCGCGATCGGCTCGGCGGAACATCGTCTCGGGAGTGTCTCCGGGCTGGCACTCGGTGACGCCGAAGCTGGCGGTGGCTGATTTGCCTTGCAATTGTTTGTGGGGAGTGCGGCTGAAGACGGCGCGAATTTGCTCAGCCCGATGGGCCACCGTGGCAATGTCGCAATCCGCGCAGAGCAGCACAAATTCCTCTCCGCCGTAGCGCGCCACCAGATCGCCCGGCCGGCAGTAGCCCTTGAGCAAGCTGGCAAACCCCCGAATCACTTCATCGCCGGCCTGATGGCCATAGGTGTCGTTGATCCGTTTGAAGCGATCGATATCGGCGATCATCAGGCTGCAAGCCCGTTGTCGATCTGCGTGCGAGGCGACGAACGCCTCGAACAATCGATCGAACTCGGCGCGATTGGCGACCTGGGTCATCGGATCGCGCGTCGCCCGCTCGTGCAAATTGACGCAGCGCCGTTCGAGCAGTGCTTCTTGCGAGACGTCGTGGAGCACCAGCGCGATTCCCTGCGTAATCCTCTGCTCGTTGACGACCGGCAGGGCCTGGGCGTCGACCGCCACCGATCTGCCGCGACGGGTTTGCATTCCCAAGCGGCGCGTCCAGGCTGTGCCGGTGCGCACCGAATAGATCAAGGGGCACTGGACGTACGTCACCGGCTGTCCACGCTCGTCGCGCAGCCCCAACAGGCTGGGGGACCAGAGTTTGTGGAGCGCGCTCTCGGCCGGAACTCCGGTCAGCCGTTCGGCCGCCGGATTCCAGCCGACGATCCGCAGCGCCGCGTCGACAAACAGCACGGCGTCTTCCATATGCTCCAGCAGCCGTTGCGGAAAGATCGCCGGCAGTCCGGCCGTCGAGGAGGTGATCGAATTGGCGTTCCATTGCCAGGCCGCGTTGACGGCTTTCGGATCGAGCGCATGAAGCCAGCGTTGCGGCGCCAATTCCAAGAGCTTCAGCTCGTCGCATTCGTGCAGCTCGTGGAACGAACGCACCAGCCGCGGATCGAACTGGCTACCGGCGCAGCGGCATAATTCATGAAACGCCCGCTCGCGCGAGCGAGCCGGACGATAGATCTGGTCGGTCGTCATCGCGTCGAACGCGTCGACGATCGCCAGCATGCGGGCGGCTTGCGGAATGTGCTCGCCAGCCAGCGGGAGGCCGCGGTAACTGCCATCGAAGCGTGCGCGGGCGTAGGCCACCATATCCTGCAACGTCTGCGACGCGCAGCAACCGCTGAGAATCTCGGCGCCGATGGTCCAATGACCATCCATGATGGCCGTTTCCTGATCCGAGAGCGCGCTCGACTTGGCCAGAATCTGATCGGGGATCCCGAGTTTGCCTATGTCGTGCAGCAGCGCAGCGACTTCCAACTCGTCCACCTGGTCCTGCGGCATGCCGAGTTGGGTTGCCCAATTCGAACAGGCCAGCGCGACGCGCAGCGAATGCTTGGCGGTCGGCTCATGCTTCCAACGGAGGGCGTTGAATAGGCCGCTGGCAACGCCAAGACGCGCCTGAATCAGACCATTCTCAGGGCGCGGCGACAGGCGAAGCGGAATGTCGCGAACCAGGGAAGGGGGATCGTCGAACTTCGACAAGAGCGACGCCAACTCGAGCGTCGGATCGCTAGCCAACGGAGAAACGTCCGAGATTTGAATAGCAGGCGCAGGGGGAGGCGCCATCGGTGAGTCCAACATATGCTTCTTCCCCATCGTAAGCGACAACTAGCGCGCCATTGCCGATATGGTTCGCCCCATGCTCGCGCGTCCGTTCAGCCGCCATTCGTCGACCATCAAAACCCTAGGTCACAGATTGCAATTGGTCAAAAAAGCGAGGACGGAATCTCGGAATAAATCGCGATTTTCCTGGCGCGTAATGCCGTGACACGCACCGAGCGCGCCGCGAGCCGCGTCGGCGTTGTGAAGCGTTCCGATCGAGGCGGCTCGCGCGTGGCGTCGATGCGCCGCTTCTCCTCTAGCGGCCAACGGGTTACGATGGCGCCGGAGTTTGCCTTTTCCGCAGTAGAACGCCACATCCAAGAGAGTTCATGAGTAGCGTCGATTCGCCGCGCGCCGTCGTGTTCGATCTCGATGGCCTGATGTTCAATACCGAGGAGCTTTACCAGGACGTGGGGGCGGAGCTTTTGCGTCGTCGCGGACACGAATTCGGGCCGGACCTGCTCGACGCTATGATGGGACGCCCCAACCGCGTGGCGCTGCAAATCATGATCGATTGGCACGGCCTGCAAGACACGGTCGACGTGCTGACAACTGAGACCGCCGAAATCTTTCCGGCGATTCTCGACACGCGGCTGTCGCCCATGCCCGGATTGATTGCGCTGCTGGCGACGCTCGAACGACACGGAGTACCGAAGGCGATCGCCACGAGCAGTGGCAAGTCGTTTGTCGATAACGTGCTGGGGCGATTCGACTTTCATCCCCGTTTTGAGTTCATCCTCACCGCGGAGAGCGTCCGAGACGGCAAGCCGCACCCCGAGGTGTATCTGCTGGCGGCCGCCCGATTCGAGGTCGAGCCTCGACAAATGGCGGTGTTGGAAGATAGCGAGAATGGCTGCAAGGCGGCAGTGGCGGCCGGGGCCCGCGTGATTGCGGTGCCGGGCGGACCGAGCCACAATCACGAATTCCTCGGCGCGAAACTGGTGGCGAGCGGACTGAGCGATCCGCGCGTCTACGAACTGTTGGGACTTCCGCAACCCAACCGCGAATCCTAAAATCGCCGCGCGTCTGCTTCTCTGTAGCCGGGCTCTGTGAGCCCGGTCGCCCCGCCACACAATTGCAAAGTCAGGCGCCATCGATTCGGGACCGCTTGTCAAATCGCTGCTGGACAAGCCGGCAGCGGCGCCACCAAATGATTGTCCGCCGTGCCATTGTCTCGATGGCCGAATGGCAATCAGGCAAAAACGGGTGTAGAGTGGGGCGCGGGACGTGAGACGCCAGCGTTGCGCGCGCGGATCATGTTTCGCCCTTTTCGACGCGACGAAAGGTTATCCATCGAGGTTGCTATGACATCCGCTTCGATCCGTTCACGGCATCATCGATCACGTCCCTGGCGACTATCAGCCCTTTTTGCGGTGCTTGCGACCATGAGCTTCGCTCCGTTGGATGAAACGCTGGCCGCTGATCCGCAGCCGACGACGCGCCGCGTGGGCTACGATCGCCCGGCGAAAAATCCGCATCAGAGCCGTTCGTCGACCATGGCGAAAAACGGCATCGTCGCAACCAGCCAGCCGTTGGCGGCCGAAGTGGGCGTCGATATCTTGCGGCGCGGCGGCAACGCGGCCGACGCCGCCATCGCCACCAGCGCCATGATGGGTTTGGTCGAGCCGATGAGCTGCGGGATTGGCGGCGATATCTTCGTCATCTACTGGGACGCCAAAACGAACAAACTATACGGTCTGAATGGCTGCGGCCGCAGTCCTTACAAACTCAATCGCGAAGTTTTTGCGAAAGCCGGCCTGACGGAGATCCCGAGCGAAGGGCCGCTCTCCTGGAATGTGCCGGGCTGCGTGGCGGGCTGGGAAGATCTGCGGGCCCGTTTCGGCACGATGCCGCTGGCCGAATTAATACGTCCGGCGATCCAATACGCGGAAGAGGGCTTCGCCGTCACGGAGATCATCGCCAACGGTTGGGCCGGCTCGCGCAGTTCGCTTCTCAAATGGCCCGACTCCGCCGCGACCTATCTTCCCGATGGCCGGGCGCCGCGTGAGGGAGAAGTCTTCCACAATCCGCGGCTGGCAGCCAGTTATCGCGCGATCGCCGCCGAAGGGCCCGCCGCGTTTTATCGTGGATCGATCGCCGAAAAAATCGTTCACTTCAGCGAGAGCCATGGCGGCTACTTCTCGAGGAAGGACTTCGAGGATCACAAATCGGACTGGATCGATCCTGTTTCGACCAATTACCGCGGCTACGACGTGTGGGAGCTTCCGCCCAACGGACAAGGCATCGCCGCGCTGGAAATTCTGAACTTAATCGAACCGCATGACGTTGCGGCGATGAAGCCTGGCAGCCCCGACCTGCTGCACTTGTTCATCGAAGCCAAGAAGCTAGCGTACGCCGATCGAGCGAAGTTCTACGCCGATCCCGACTTCAACCGTCTGCCTACGGCGGAATTGATTTCGAAGGAATACGCCGCAAAACGCCAGAAACTGATCGACCCGAAACAGGCCGCCAGGCAGGTTCCGCCAGGCGATCCAAAACTGGCTGGCGGCGACACGATCTATCTGACCGTGGTCGATAAGGATCGCAACTGCTGTTCATTGATCCAGAGCAACTTCCATAGCTTTGGCTCGCAAGTCACGCCGGGGGACGTGGGATTTGTGTTGCAAAATCGAGGGCAGCTTTTTGCCCTCGACGAGCATCATCTGAATCGGCTGGAGCCTCACAAACGTCCCTTCCATACCATCATTCCGGCCATGGTCACCAAAGATGGCAAGCCGTGGCTCAGCTTCGGCGTCATGGGGGGTGACATGCAGCCGCAAGGGCACGTGCAGGTGTTGATCAACATGATCGACTTCGGTATGAACCCGCAAGAAGCGGGCGACATGGCCCGCGTGCGGCACAACGGCAGCGCTGAACCAACCGGAGAGCCGGCGGCGGCCGATGGTGGTCGGGTGACCGTCGAATCGGGCATTACCGACGAAGCGATCGCCGAGCTGCGCCGCCGGGGCCACAATGTCGAACGTTCACGCGGCGATTTTGGCGGTTACCAGGCGATCCAAATCGACTGGGAAAAGGGGACACTCCGCGGCGGGACCGAAGCCCGCAAGGATGGGGCGGCAGTTGGCTATTAGGCCGACGGAATGAGGACAACCGACCGGTTCCCTTTTACGGGATCAAGAAGCATAGCCCCGTGATGAACGCTCCTTCGACGATCGCGGCGTCGAGCCGCACTTCAGGCCAGTTGATCTGGTAGGGGACGCAACTGCCGGGGCGGTAATAGCCCAGCGAGTAGACGCACTCGCAAGGCGGATGCACGGTCATCATGTAGGGGAGCAGCGGGATCTTCACGTAGAACATCGCGCCGGAGACGAATGGCTGAAAGACGCCCCAGTTGTAGCCGTAGCGCTCCAGGTTGACTTCCTGGAAATACAGAGGCCGGTTGTAAAAGGCCGGCGCTTCCCAGAAATAGGAATAGTTCAGCCAATCGCGATGGAACTCGTGCGACCCAAGTTGCGCCTCCATGCTCTCGATGCGATCGAACATCTCGGGAAGCTGGCCCGTGCTGGGGAGCGTGTTGATCGTTAACGATCCAATCGGGGGCACGCCCGTGCCGCGTCCGTATTCCGTTCCGCCCGGCGGGATCGACTCCTGTTTGACTTGTCGCACGGGCATCCGAATTTGCTCAACGGCGCTGATCGGTTGTGCTAGCCGAACGACCGGAGCGTTCCGCGCTTCGCCGCTTGCTGCTGGAAGCGATTGAAAAGCATGCAGCACGCCGACGCGCGATGGCGCGACGGGCGGATTCACGGGAGGAGCGGTAATCGTGAGGGCAGAGACTGCTGGAGTCTTTGTCTTAAAACCTATCTCGGACGGCGCGACGTCAACCGCCCGCGCCTGAAGACTGGGCCAGCCCAGCAGCATGGCGGCGAAGACCGCCGCGACGACAACGAACCGCACAAATGACGTGATGCGCCACGACTTTCTTCGCTCACGACCAGCGCTCGCTTGGTACGTCTCTGCCATGCCGGTCCCTTTCAGGCTATTTCGATCCGCGCGGAGCACGCGTTCACTGCCGCTTGCGTTAATTTGTGCGAATGGCGTGAACCTTAGGGGTTTTATCGACATTCGCCTCTGGAAAGCTGGATTTATGGAGACAGCGTCGGCAGTTTCTGGCCATTTCGCCTGGTTTAACAGCCCCAACGTTTTGCCCCTTGGCACGGCGGTTAGCAGGTCCTAAACGGACCATAAAGGGGCACGCAGTCGCCATTTCTCCGATTTGCCGAACTCCGTTGCGCCGCAAACGTAGGAAAACCGGCAAAATCAGCGTGCTGGGAGGTGTTTTAGGCCGCTAAAAGTTTGACACCGCCGCCGGCTCGTCGTGATAATCGACACTGGCGCCGTGTCAGGACAGAGAACAGCGGGGCGCCTCCGCTCAGTGCGATTGAATCGGTCGTAAATGCAGGCCACACATGCCTTTTCGACCCATTGAGCGTCCTAACTAGCGGTTTTTCAGCGCAGTCGTCCGCCTACATCGCCTGGCTAAATCCGCGTCACGCAATCCTAGCGCAGGTTGATTCGAACTATGAGGCTCCAGAAACTCCTCCAGCGGCTCCAGGCGCATCGCGCGACCGTGGTTTCGCGCCAGACTCGCGCGGCGACGCGAGATTTTCTTTTCCCAGATCTTGGGATCACGCGTCTCGAAGAGCGACGGCTGCTCAATGCCGCGCCCGTAGTCATGCCCGATTCCAAAGCGGCTGTCGAGAATCAAACTCTGACGGTCGACGCGCCCGATGGCGTGCTGGCCAACGACACCGACGCGGACGGCGACACGCTCACGGCGTTTTTGAACAATGGCCCCACCTACGGTCTGGTGACGTTGCATCCTGACGGTTCGTTCGATTACCAGCCGAACACGGGCTTCAACGGCGCCGACTCGTTTACATACCACGCTAACGACGGCCAGGCAGACTCGAACGTAACGACCGTGACGCTCAATGTCTCGGGAGTGAACGATCCGCCTGTCAATCACATTCCGAACGCTTCGTACACGACCCCCGAAGACACCGCCAAACCGATCACCCTGATTACGGTCACCGATCCCGATAGCGGCGCCACGCCCATCATCACCAGTTTCCAAGTGCAAAATGGGACGCTGAGCGTGGCGATCCATCCCGGCGACACCGACCTCGGCGGCGGCAACTTCGCGCTCGCCAACGGGGGACACCTCTTCGGCAACGGCACAGGCTTCCTGCAGATCCTCGGCTCGCAAGTCCAAATCAACGACACTCTGTCCGGGCCCGTCGGATTGACGTACAAGCCGAACCCGAACTTCAACGGTTCGGACTCGTTGCAGATGGTGACCCACGACAACGGCGCCACGGGAGCGGGCGGCCCAATGAGCGATTCGGACATGTCGACGATCCACGTCACGGCCGTGAACGACGCGCCGGTCAACACGCTTCCCGGTTCGTTCACGACGACCGAAGACCCGGCGACGCCGTTGGTGTTAAGCGGCATCTCGGTCAGCGACGTCGATAGCGACCCTTCGCCGATCAGCACCAGCTTTCAAGTCAATAACGGCGTGCTGAGC
>DASXPZ010000409.1:0-3012 GCA_036493275.1 Pirellulales bacterium | reverse complement strand
TCGTTGGACTCGCCCGACCGACTTCCGGCACTGCCAGGGTCGCGGGCATTGACTGCGCGAAAGAACCCCGCAAGGTCAAACGTTTGATCGGCTACATGCCGGACACGTTCGGCTCGTACGACAACATGCGCGTCAATGAGTACCTGGATTTCTTTGGTGCCGCGTTCGGCATTGGACGGCGCGAGCGATTGTCGCGCATCGATGAGGTGCTGGAACTCGCCAACGCCCGCGGGTTCAAGGATCTGTACGTGGAAAGCTTGAGCCACGGCATGAAACAGCGCGTCGCGATCGCTCGAACGCTCCTGCACAATCCGGCCGCGCTGATTCTCGATGAACCTGCCAACGGCCTTGATCCACAAGCTCGAATCGAGATGCGTCAGCTCTTGATGGCCCTGGCCGAACGCGGAAAAACGCTGCTGGTAACCAGTCACATTCTGCCCGAGCTGGCGCGTGTTTGCCACAAGGTGGCGATCATTACCCGCGGCCGGCTTCGGGCGTTTGGGACTCTCGAAGAGATCGCTCGCCAGCTCAGTCCATTGCGGACGCTGGAGGCGCTGTTAGTCAATGCCGTTGATTTGGACAAAGCGGCGGATTTGATTCGTCGCCACATCGAACCGGGCGCCGAAGTCCAATCGTCCGCCGCCGAACTCGCCGTGCGCTTTCGCACGGCCAAGGCCGAAGACGAGCTGGCAAAGTTATTGACGGCTCTGGTCTCGGCCGGCGTCAGCTTGACGCAGTTTCGCGAAGTGCAGACCGACCTGGAGGAAGCTTTTCTCTCGGTGGCTCGCGCGGACGACTCGAGGCCGACGGAGACACGTAAATGAATCCCGTTCTCACGCGAGAGCTGGTGGGTCTCCTTCGCACTCGCAAGGCCGTCGCCGCCCAGGTCGTACTCGCCATGGCCGTGGCGATTCTCGTGGTTGTGCGCTGGCCGGCCGAAGGCGTCGGCGATCTCAACGGAGCGATTGCGCTTCAAGTGCTCCGTGTGTTCGGCTACGGACTGCTTACCGCTTTGCTGCTCGTGGTTCCGGCATTCCCCGCGACTGCCATCGTCCGGGAGAAAGTGCGGGGGACATTGCCTCTTCTGCTCAATTCCCCGTTGTCAGTGGCGACGATTTATTTCGGCAAGCTCGGTGGCGTACTCGGATTCACGGGGCTGCTGCTTCTCATCACCATCCCGGGCGCTGCCGCTTGCGATGCTCTTGGCGGATCCACGAGTCAGGGCGGCGTGGTTCTCCTCTATGTGGTGCTTGTCGCGGCCACATTCCAGGTGACTGCCCTCGGACTTCTGGTCAGCAGCCGGGCGCAAAGCATCGACGGGGCATTGCGCACAACCTATGCCGTCGTCCTGGCCATCTGTGTTCTGCCGCTGCTCGCACACTGGTTGATGCCTCGCGACGATCCGAACATGGCCATGCTGGCCGCCTGGCTCGGATCGCTTTCGCCGGCCCCAGCTGTGATGGAAGCGGTGGGCCAGGGCGAGGCGGGCATGCCGGGGACGAGTTATGCCTCGGGCGCCGTCGTCCGCTATCTGATCGTGGCGACGGGAATGTCGCTCCTGGCCTCGGCGCTGACGCTGGCCCGGCTGTATTTCACGCCGCTCGATCGGCCGCGGCCGCCCGGCATCATGACCCAGGATCGCAAGTTACGCGGTCGACTCATTCGACGCTTGATCTTCCTCGTCGATCCGCGCCGGCGATCCGGAAGCACGAATCTTCTGGTCAACCCGGTAATGGTGAAAGAATTTCGAACTCGCCGCTTCGGCCGCTCCGACTGGACGTTGCGACTGTTGGCTTTGGCGGCAATCCTTTCGCTCGCGCTGAGCGTATTGGCTGTTGTGGGAGCGCTCGGGTGGGGCATCGAAGTGATCGGCGGGGCGCTGGTCATTCTGCAAACGCTCATTCTCGTTCTGTTCGTCCCGAGCCTCGCGGCGGGCTTGATCAGTGCCGAACGCGAGTCGGGCGGTTGGCAGTTGATGCGGCTGACGCCTTTGTCGCCCGCGAAGATCATTCGCGGCAAGCTGTACTCGGTTGCCTGGCCCGTCGTCTTGTTGATGGCCGCGACTCTGCCCGGCTATGTGGTCCTGACCACGGTGAAGCCGGAGTTGACGCACCAAATTGCCCGCGTCATGACGTGCATGGGCTTGACCGCCGTCTTCGCCGTGCTCGTGGCAGCGGCCGCCAGCAGCGTGTTTCGGTCAACCGCCGCGGCTACCGCGGCTTCCTATATGACCGTCGTCGCGGTCTGCGTTGCACCGCTCCTTGTCTGGCTGGGACGAGAAGCTCCGTTCGGCCATCGGACGGTTGAGACCGCATTGATGATTGATCCGGTCGCGGCCGCCCTGAGAGCCTCCGACACCCCCGGATTTACCGCTTATCAGCTTCTGCCGATGAACTGGTGGCTGATTGGCTCGGCCAGCGTGGCGCTGCTCGCGATTCTCATCGTTCGTACTCGGCAGCTCTATCGACCGGAGTAAATCCACAGGGACCTGATCGATGACTCAGCCAGTGAGCTTGCGAACGAGAATGGAGAAACCGGTAATGGCGACGACCGTGCGGCTTGTTGCGGCTCTGCTCGCGGCCGCTCCGATCGGTTCCGCGGCGGAGCCATTGGCCGATTCTCCGTTGAATCACGATCCCGAGATTCCGGTCGCCAAAGTCGTTAAGACCTTTCCGAAAGGATCGCTCGAGCGTTGGTTGGCTGCCCTGGAACGGCCCGACGCGGACACACGCTATCGAGCGGCCGCGACCTTCGCGCTCGCCCGTGAACGCGGCATGACAGGGCTGGAAGCCGCGATTGCGCCCCTGACCCGCGAATTGAATCGAACCGATCAGCATCCCGCCGTGCGCCTGGCAGCGGCTCGGGCGCTCGTGGCACTCGATGCACGCGACGCCGCTGCGTTGCTGCTCAAACAGTCCGAGTCGGGCGGGGCGGAACTTCGTGAAATCGTTGAACCCGCGCTGGCCAAATGGGACTACAAGCCCGCCCGAGCAATCTGGCTCGAGCGATTGA
>DASXPZ010000408.1:0-5121 GCA_036493275.1 Pirellulales bacterium | reverse complement strand
ATCGAACAGATCCAATTGGCTTGGCGCCCCTTCCAAAAAGATAAAAATGCACGCCTTGGCTTTGGGAGCAAAATGGGGTGGACGCAAGGCAAGCGGATTGCCGGCGTCTGCCGAGACGCCGCTCTCGGCCGCCAGCACGCCGTCATCTCTCAATAGCGACGCCAGCGCGAGTCCGCCGACGCCACTGGCGAAAGTGGTCAGAAAACTGCGCCGCGCCTGCTGTAACGCTGCTTGACGTGGATCCATCGCTCACTCCCGCGTTATGAATTCGTCGGTGTTCAACAGCGTCCGCGCGATCACCACCCACACGGCCAAGTCCGTCGTCTCCGCCGGGCTCCGCTTTTCGTCGGATTTGGACTGTGGCTGTCCGACGAGTTTGGCGGCGGCTTCGGGCGTGGCCTCGCACAACGCGCGCTGCCGTTCGTAAAGCCGCAACAGGGCCTCGCGCTCGACGCTCGTCGGCTCGCGCGAAAGACAGAGCAAGAACGCGTGCCGAATCCGACCCGGCAGATCGATCTGGTTTACGTCGGGCGCCGGCGTCTCGCTCAAGATCCTACGCGCCAGCGACTGCGCGCATTCGACAAACGCTGGGTCATTCAGCAGCGTCAGGGCTTGTAGCGGAGTGTTCGAGCGCTCGCGCCGGGTGCAGGTGGTGTTCGAGTCGGGCGCGTCGAACGTCATCAACATCGGATACGGCACGGTCCGCTGAAAGAACGTATACATGCCGCGGCGATAGCGATCGGCGCCTTTGCTGGTCGGCCATTTCACGCTCCCCGAATAGCCCAGATCGGCCACTCCCTCGGGCTGAACCGGACGCACGCTCGGGCCACCGATCGCGCGGTTCAAGAGGCCGCTGGCGCAGAGCGCCACGTCGCGCACCACTTCGGCCTCGACGCGCTGGCGATTCTGCCGCGCGAGCAGGGTGTTGTAGGCGTCGCGCTCCGCCAGTTCCGGACGCGCCGCCGACGATTGCCGATACGTGGCCGACGTGACGATCAAACGGTGGAGTTGTTTCTGGCTCCAGCCCTGCCTGATGAATTCGCGCGCCAGCCAGTCGAGCAACTCGGGATGGGTCGGCTTGTCTCCCTGCGTGCCGAAATCATTGCTGCTGGCGACCAGGCCGCGGCCAAAGTAGCGCTGCCAAACCCGATTGACCGTTACGCGGGCCATCAGCGGATTTTCCGGATCGACCAGCCACCGCGCCAGATCGAGCCTGTCCGGGCGTTCGCCACGCGCCGCCAGCGACGGCAAAACCGAGAGCGTGTGCGCTTCCACTGTCGCGCCAGGCCGCAAGAAATCTCCCTTGATTAGCACGTGGGTCTCGCGCGGCTTCGGCAATTCGACGAACGCCTGAGCCTTCGTCGTCGTATTCGGATCGGCGGGGGCACTCTTGGCGTGTTTTTCGACTGCTTGCCGCAGCTTGCGCAATTCAGCGTCTGTCGATCGATAATATTCGTCGAGCGCCGCGCGGGCCTCTGCGCTCCGCTCCGCGGCCGGCTTCTGCAATTCCGCCAGATGGCGCGCCGAAAGGCCGTTTAGCACGAGCGGCTGCTTTGCTGTCGTCGTCGAGAGTCGTAATCGCCCGATCGTGTGGGCGCCGCCGTGCTGCTGGTCGAGCGTGATCAGTAGTTTCGTTCCGGCCGGCGCGTCGAGCGGCACTTTGAACGAAACAATCAACTGATGGTCGCGTCCCAAGGCGCCTTCGATGGCCCAACCTGTCTTCACGTCGCCATCGATCGTGGCCTGCGGGCTGAACGGCTTTTGCGTGAAATCGGCGATCGCCTTATCGAGCGCGACCGGCTTGCCGGATTCGCCGACCATTGGATCGGCGTCGGGCGAAACGAGGGCCACGCGAAATTCGTTGAGCACAAAGTTGCCATGCCCCGTTCGTCCCGGCCCTTTGGACGATAGCGCCGGATCGGCCAGTGGCTCCAGCCGTAGCGCCGTGGCGCCGGCCAGTTCGCCTTCGATCACGATCGTGTAGGTGTCGACCTCGGGATTCGTGCCGCTGGCGAAGAGTGAACCATCAGGCCGGATTTCGAGGGTGGCGCCCCCGGCTGATTTTGCTGTGATGATTCGCGCGTCGGTCCAACCTACGATCGACCGCGGATCGACGCTCTTCTCCCATTCGGCCTGTCGCACAGGAAACGACTCTTGTTCGTAGCGCGTTGCTTCTGCTTGCAGGCGAGCGTGCTCCGCGTCGTAAGCGGCCCGCGCCGTTTGGTAAGTCGAAAGTTCCTCGGCCAGCGGCGCGGGGATGTCCTCGTCCTTTAAACTATTGAAGAACGCAAACAGCCCGTAGTATTCTCGCTGTTGGATCGGATCGTACTTGTGGGTGTGGCACTGGGCGCAGGCGACCGTCAGCCCCAGCCAGACGGAGCCGGTGGTGTTGACGCGATCGATGGTGGCGGCGACGCGGAATTCCTCCTGATCGGCCCCCCCTTCTTTGTTCAAAAGCGTATTGCGATGAAAACCGGTCGCCACGCGGGCGTCGGTGTCAGTGTCGGGGAGAAGATCGCCGGCCAATTGCTGTATCGTGAACTGGTCGAACGGCAGGTCGCTGTTCAGCGCGTCGATCACCCAGTTGCGATAGCGCCAGGCGAACGGCCGCGGCGTGTCTTTCTCGTAGCCGTCGCTATCCGCGTAGCGCGCCAGATCGAGCCAGTGTCGGCCCCAACGCTCTCCGTAATGGGGCGAGGCCAACAGCCGATCGACCAGTTGTTCGTAAGCATCATGGCGATTGTCGCGAACAAAATCTTCGACCTCGCCCGGCGCCGGCGGGAGCCCTAGCAGGTCGAGGCTCAAACGGCGGATCAACGTAGCGCGATCAGCCTCGGGCGATGGATCGATCCCTTCCGCTTCGAGCCGCGCCAGAACGAAGGCGTCGACGCCATTGCGTACCCATACCGATCGCTTGACGGCGGGGGGCAGCTCCTTTCGCATCGGCTGAAATGACCAGTGTGAGCTCCCCTGCTTGTCGCCGCCGTCATCGGGCCATTTGGCGCCCTGATCGATCCAGGCCCGC
This sequence comes from Pirellulales bacterium, assembly GCA_036493275.1. Classification (GTDB taxonomy): domain Bacteria; phylum Planctomycetota; class Planctomycetia; order Pirellulales; family JACPPG01; genus JACPPG01. The sequence goes on along the minus strand of DASXPZ010000408.1, from coordinate 2,096 downwards.
ACTAGCCCGATCTGCCGGGGCGAGAGGCGTTGCCCTTCGGGGGGCATGACGGTACCGCTCTCGCTCGTCCCGGCGATGTATTGCACCAGCAGGCTCTCGGCGCTTTTGCCGGCGGTCCAGGCCGGGCCACTTGCGCCTCCGGCGGTGGCGCCCGCCCGATTGTCTAGCCGCAGGTCGCTCTCGGCTTTTTCGGGGCCGTGGCACGAGACGCAGCTCCGCGCGAAGATCGGCCGCACGTCACGGGCAAAATCGACTGGCTGCTCCGCCGCGGGCGGAAGAGCTCCTGGAGCGACTTTTTCGTCCCCTAGCGCAATGGCGCCGCCGCGATAGGCCACTACCAACAGGAGCAAAAGCAACGAGCGGCGCATCGCGAGGGAGGCCCTTGGATCGCGTGGGTGGGATGCGGCGCCGAAGGGCCGCATGGGTGGAAGGCTCACTCATTTCAACACCCGCTCTCCGGGGTGTCAAGAATGTTTACTTATTCGGATAACATTCTGGTCGGCTGGCCCGCCGGGGGCGTTTTGCTATACAAGGACAAGGTTCTGTTTCCCACGATCCGCCCCGGCGGACCCGCGCGCCCCGCACTCTTCGCAGCGAGCACTCCCATGTCTCAAGTTTTGCGCCAACGCTTGTTTGACGAGCTCGATCGACTGGTGTTGATTGATCCGCACACCCACATCAATCCGCACGCGCCGGCCGCGACCACGCTCGCCGACCTGTTGGGATATCACTACTACACCGAGCTGGCCCACTCGGCCGGGATGCCGAAAGATCGGATTGAAGAAGCGGGCCTGGCGCCGAAGGAAAAAGTTCACCGCCTGGTAGAGCGCCTGGCGCCGCTCGATAACACGATTCAATATAGTTGGCTGATCGAGATGGCCCGCGAGCTGTTCGGATTTGTCGACGAGCGCGTCACGCCGAGCAATTGGGAATCACTCTACGACGGCGCGCTGAACCAGATGACGCGACCCGATTGGGCCACGCACGTCTTGAAGAAGAGCCACTTGGAAGCGGTATTTCTGACGAACGACTTTGACGACCCGCTGACTGGCTTTGACACCAAGCAGTACATCCCCTGCCTGCGGACAGACGACCTGGTGTTTCATTTGGCGAAGCCCGAGGTTCGGGCGAGACTGGAGAAGGCAACTGGGCAATCGATTGGCTCGGCGGCGAATGTGCGCGTTGCGATCGGGCGATTGTTCGAGCATTTTGTGCGCAGCGGCGCTCGGGCCTGCGCGATATCGCTACCGCCTGATTTCGCCCCCACGAAGATCTCGGAGGTCGCCGCGCAAACCGCGGTCGCAGCGCTATTGAGCGAAGGGGTGGCGGCGTCCGCCGATTCTCGTCAGGATGCTGCGAACTTCGTCTTTTGGACGCTGACCGAATTCTGCGCCGAGTTCCGCTTGCCGTTCGATCTGATGATCGGCGTTAACCGCGCAGTCTACGCCGCGGGGGTCTATCAAGGGCAGGACCTGTACGACAGCCGCGTCTCGTTGATTCAATATCGCGAGTTGTTCAACGCTTTTCCGCAAGTGGTCTTTCCGATCTCGGTGCTGGCCAGCGTGACCAACCAGGAACTGACCAGCTACAGTTGGATCTTCCCGAACGTGGTGACCAATGGCCACTGGTGGTACTCGAACACGCCGACGTACATCGAGCACGACGCGGCCGCGCGATTGGAAGCGGTCCCGCGAACCAAGCAGATCGGATACTACAGCGACATGTACAAGCTGGAATTCGCGCTGCCTAAATTCGCCATGTACAAGCGAATCCTGGCCAAGATCCTGGCGGAGCGTTATTGCATCGACCGTGAGTGGAGCGAAACCCGCGCGCTGGAACTCGGCAAGCAAGTCTTGCGAGGAAACGTCGAGAAGATTTTTTTCGCCGAACGCTAGGGGCGATTCGTGTAGGTCACACACTCCATGCATGACTCTCTGGGAGGGCGAAGCTCCAGCTGAGCCGGGCGCCGCCGATCGAACTGCAAATCCACGCAAAGATAGCGCGACTGAGTGCGCGAATCTCGACTTTGTTCTTTGAAACTCGTTCTTCGTCTCGCGTCGCCTCGATCCGTGGCGCGAGTTTTAGCGAGACTCGCG
>DASXPZ010000407.1:0-3932 GCA_036493275.1 Pirellulales bacterium | reverse complement strand
GATCATGCTGTGGAGCAGTGGTCGGCTTCGGCGCGAACAATCGCTGATCTGCCTCGGCTGAGATGGCGTGCGATCGCGCGGAGGCGGGCGCTGCGCCGCGCGTCTCCGCATGATTCTCATTCGCCGCCGTGCTGCCAGCCGCCGCGTGTTGCCGGTGGACCTTTTCCATCTCCTCCGGCAAATACAGCGTATGCGTGACCACTTGCCCGCGACCGTCGGGCGAGAGGGATTGCACCAGCCCCTTGGCCGTCAGCGACTCCAGCAGGGGTCGCAACGCGGAGAGGTCGGCAATCGGTTCCATTCGAGCTGCCCGGCCGCGCAGCTCACCCACCGTCTGCGCGCCGCGCAGCAGCAATTCGGCCATGATGGCCAGCTCGACCTTGTCGACCCCGAGCCATTCGTACATGTAATGTCGATAGCGAGCGACGCGGCTGCTCCCTTGGACTGCGGCCACGGCGCCCAACTGCCTGAGCCGATCGACCGATTCTTCGACGTCGTCGGACGTTAACTGCGTCAGGGGCGCCCGATTGTTCTTTTGGTTCGCGCCGGTGACCAGGGCGTTCAGCGAGAGGGGATAAGCGTCGGGCGTGGTCTTGGCTTTTTCGACCAGTACTCCCAATACGCGGCGATCGGTCGCTCGAACCGGCTGCCAGCGGGGGGGCGTGTCGGTAGGGCGAACGGGCATTTCAGTGGACATTCGTTCTCGCTCCGCCTGACGATTTTGTTGGGGCTGTGCGACCGAGTGGCAATGGTCCTCTTTTATGCCACGCTGGGGACGAGTCGTCCAGCACGACACAGCGGCAAGTGGCCCCTCTCTTGTGAGCGGCGGCAGTCGGCGACCGTTTTCGGCGCCGGACGATGTGCGCAACTTGGCCGGCTGGCCCGCCGCGCTATAATCGTGCATAACGAAACAGAGAATCTGATCCTCCACGCCCAGCGGACCGGCGCGAGATAGCCTCAGGCTGCCGCGCGACGACCAAGCCGGCTGGGCGCCAACCCACACGATTGCACAGCATGGCGACATCGAGCACAGGAGCGTCGAATCTCCGCGAACTGCGCGAGAGCGGCTGGGTTTCCAAGACGGTCAAGCGCGAGCTGTACGATAACTTCATGGCAGGCCTGGCCGCGGACGAAGATCAGTTCCCCGGCATCGTCGGCTACGAGAATACCGTCATCCCCGAGATCAACCTGGCGCTGATCGCCCAGCACGACATGCTCTTTTTGGGAGAAAAGGGGCAAGCCAAGAGCCGCTTGATGCGCTCGCTCATTCGTTTTCTCGACGAAGAGATTCCGTATATCGACCTGCCCGAGGCGCCGCTGCACGACGATCCGTATCGGCCGATCAGCGGAGTCTGCCGCCGCTTTGTCGCCAGCACGCCCGCGGATCAGGTTCCCATCGCCTGGTGGCCGCGGGCCGATCGCTACGCCGAGCGATTGGCGCCGGGGACGAAGTTCGCCGACATCATCGGCGAGATCGACCCAGCCAAGTTGGCCGGCGGCACGAGCATGTCCGCCGAAGAAGCGCTTCATTTCGGACTCATTCCGCGGATGCATCGCGGCATCTTCGCCATGAATGAACTGCCCGAGCTCGACGAGCTGGTACAGGTCGGCCTGTTCAACATCTTGGAAGAGCGCGACGTACAGATCCGCGGCTTTCCGGTCAAGTTCGACATCGACGTGCTGATTCTCTTTTCGGCCAATCCTTCGACTTACAACCGCAGCGGCAAAGTCATCCCGCAGCTCAAAGACCGCATCGGATCGGTAATTCACACGCACTATCCGCTGGAGCGCGATCTGGGAATTCAGATCATGCAGCAAGAGGCGGGCATCGATCTCGACGGCGATTTCCCGGTCGTCGTTCCTTACTTCATGCAGGAGATCGTCGAAGAAATCAGCGTCGTCGCGCGGCGCTCGAAATACATCGACCAGCAGTCGGGCGTCAGCGCGCGGTTCAGCATCGCCAACTATCGCACGCTGGTGGCCAGCGCACGCCAGCGCGGCGCCAGGCTGGGCGAACGTCCGGCGGTGCCGCGGATCAGCGACCTTGGGCATATCTACTCTTCGTCGCTCGGCAAGCTCGAGCTCGACATGATGGGGAGCCATCAGATGGGCGAGCGGCAAGTCCTCGACGCAATCGTGGCCGAGGCAATCCGCAACGTCTTCGAGCAATATGTCGACCGGCACGGCCTTGACGAAATCGGCCGGATCTTCAGCGAAGGGGTAAAGATCGAAGTCGGCGACATGCTCCCTTCGGCCGCCTACGCGGAGCGCCTGCAACGCGTGCCGCCCGCCTGGGACAAGGCGTTCGAGGTCAACGCCTCGACCGACGCCGCCGTGCGGGCAAGCTGCGTCGAGTTCCTGCTGGCCGGGCTCTACGCGACCGACCGGATCTCGCGCGCGCAACAACGCGGGCGGATTTTTTACGAGACCTGAGCCGCCACGATGTTGCTGGCAACCAGCAATTCTCGGATAGGCTTTGAAAAGGTTTTGACCGAGGCAATGGGTCGTGGTAGGTTTTTTGTATGAGCCAGATCATTGATAACAACGCGTTTGACCGCGGCGCCGATCCGCTGTTTAAAATGCTGACCGCCGACCAGTTGCGACAGCTTGTGGCCATTTCTCCCGACCACAGCTTAGAAGTTCGCCTCAGCGAACTGGCAGATCGAGCGCAGGAAGGCGAACTTCGCGACGAAGAACGCGCGGAGTATGAAGGTTATGTCCGGGCCAACAACTTGTTGGCCGTTCTCCAGGGCCTTGCCCGTCGCCGCCTGGCGCCTGGCCAAGCGATCCAGTGATCCCCGTCGCCACGCGGACGCGCGTTATTGAGCGCGGCGGGCGCCGCTGCGAGTACTGTGGGCGGCGCCAGGAAGACTCGCCGCTGGCTCCATTGCAAGTCGAGCACGTTATCCCGCGCAAGCACGGCGGCTCCGACGAGATCGACAACCTAGCCGCAGCTTGCATCGACTGCAATCTTCGCAAGGGCTCTAACCTGACGGGCATCGATCCCGAGACCGGAGTCATTACGCCCTTGCTCGACCCGCGCCGCCAGGCATGGTCTGATCACTTTCGCTGGGACCGTTTAGAGATCGTCGGGCTCACGGCCGTCGGCCGCGCGACGATTCGAGTCCTGGACCTGAATTCAGACGACCGGATGGAAGTCCGCCTCTGGTCCATCCATCCTCCGGCGTGACGCGGCGCGATCGCCGTTGGCAGGCAATTCACAGCAGCTCGGTAACGAGTTGTGGATCGCCGAGAAACTGTCGCGTCCAGCCGTCGAAGCGAGCCTCAAAATGAGGACGAACGAACAGGATGCCTAAGGAAACGGGGGAGATTCATAAGCCTGTGCCTGGGACCAGTCCGCGTGTCGCTTGTGTCCCGGAACCGAGTCGGCGGATCGAATCGCGTCGAAAAATCAAAAAAACTCTTGCCACTTTGGCCGCCGCTCGCTAATCTCACGGGCGATTGAAGTCGCGGGGTCGGTCGGCGTTTCTGCGAGAACGTCTTGGCTGCGAGCAGAGGATCGGCCCCGCTATGTTTCGGCGTTTGGGTTTCGGCGTTTGGGTTTCGGCGTGTGGCGTAACGTCTTCTTTTTCCGCCCGTTCGGTTCTCTAACCGGAGATCGGTCGATCGCGACGATCTCGTGTGGGAGTTGCTCGTGAATCTCGCGCAAAACAACTGATTCGTTTTGCCGGCAACTCCGTGGGCTGCTTTTTCTATTGGCTATGAACCGCGCCGCGATTTTCGCGCGCCGCGGTCTCCGTGGCCTTTTCGCCCCGCGCTTTCGGAGTCTCCGTGCGCCGCTGGTTCGATCATTCGGAACAATCGCATTCGCACCGCAGTTCAAGGAACATTACGATGAGGCAATCGATCGCGCGTCACTACAAATTCTGCTGTTTTTGTTCGCAAGTAGCCGTTCTGGTTTTCCTCTTCGG
>DASXPZ010000406.1:0-2877 GCA_036493275.1 Pirellulales bacterium | reverse complement strand
ATTTCGAGACCGGACTGCAACAAAGCTTTCAGATCACTCCCCCCGAGTAACTGCGGTAACGCTCGCTTGCCCAACCAGGCTGCCGCAACACGCATCGGACTTCAGGCTCGCGCCATGGCGAAACAGGGAAAGCAACGGACGGCAAACCCAAAGCGAGGGGCCCCCGCGCCGGCCGAACCGCCTGCGAACCCGCTGACGTCGCTCCCCGCCGACCCGCCGCGCCGCCATCTTTGGTTTCTGGTCGCGGCGAGCATCGGCGTGGCCGCCTGGATGCTGTTCCTGCTCATCATGAGCCGTTTCGGCTAGCGCGAATCGCCGGGTCGATTGCGTGGCGCCCTGCGGCAATGCCAGCCGTAGGTTACGCAGTCCCTGCGTGACAACGATGCTTTAGCTCGCATCTGCACGCGCCCGTTCAGGCCCAATCGAGCGCGACGTCCAGCCACGGCGCCGAGTGGGTCAACGCACCGACGCTGATCCGGTCGACTCCCGCGAGCGCAATCGCGGTGATCGATTCCAGCGTCACGCCGCCCGAGGCCTCGAGTTGCACGTCCGGCGCAAGCGCATCGCGACGCGCCACGGCCGTCCGCAATTCGGCAGGCGTCATGTTATCGAGCAGCACGACGTCGGGTTGTCTGGGAAGAACCACGTCGAGCTGATCGAGCGTATCGACTTCGATCTCGATCAGCAGGGCATTCTTGGCCGCCGCCGGGCTCATGCTGGCGACGAACTGCCGACAGCGATCGATGGCTTCGCCCGGAGAGTATCGGCCGGCCGCGTCACTAGCGCCCAGGGCCAAGTGATTGTCTTTGATCAACACACCGTCGAACAATCCCAGACGATGATTCCAGCCTCCGCCGGCGCGCACGGCGTATTTTTCGAGTCGACGCCAGCCGGGCGTGGTTTTGCGCGTGTCGAAGATCCGCGCCTTCGCGCCCGCCACCGCGTCGACATAGGTTCGCGTGAGCGTGGCGACTCCGCAGAGCCGCCCCAACATATTCAATAACGTCCGCTCGGCGGTGAGCATGTTGCGCGCTGACCCGGCGAGGACGGCCAGATGGGCGCCCGCTTCCACGCGGTCGCCATCAGCCACCAGCGGCGACCAGATCAACTCCGGGTCGAACTCGGCCGCGATCAGTGCGGCGGCCGGCAAGCCCGCCACCACGCCGGCTTTTCGCGCGACCACGGTCGCCTGCCCGCGCGCGGACTCCAGAACCAGGGCAACGGTCGTCCAGTCGTACAGGCGGTCGAGATCCTCGCGGATCGCCAGCCGAACCAACTGCCGGCAGTCGTCCTCCAACTGGGCGTCCCAAAGAATCTGGCGGTAATCTTTCGACAAAGAGAGCGACCCGTTGTGAGGAAACAGAACTTCTAAACGCCGCGCTGCATGCTAGCGCGGACGTGGAGGGTGGTCAAGCCGCGGAAGCGAGCAGATCGGCGCTCGTCGCCATGAATTGTGCCAGAAGTAGAAGAAAACCATAACAAAGAAGCCGCGGCTAGCAAATCACGGCTCACCAACGCGAGGGCGGCGTTTCCTCAGCCTGGGTTGCGTGCGATAATCAGATCTTTGGTGATGGATTCTCCCGGTTTCCAATTTGCCTTCCCAAATGGCGCCTCAGCGACAACCCGATCCGCCGCGCGCTCGCTGGCTGTTGCGGCGAGCCGATCAGGCCGCCGTGGCGGGTCTGCTGTTGCTTGCGCTCGTGTCGATGGCCGGCTGGTGGCTCGCGCATGGCGGCGCGCGAGGAAACCTGATCGAGCTGGAGCGGATGCCACAGCGCGAGGCGCAATTTCAGGTAGACCTGAATGAGGCCGACTGGCCGGAGCTCTCGCAGTTGCCGGGGGTCGGCGAGACCCTGGCGCAGCGGATTGTCGAATCTCGCCAGACGGAAGGGCCGTTTGTCGACAACGAAGAGTTGCAGCGAGTCCGCGGCATCGGACCGCGCACGTACGAGCGGATCAAGCCCTACCTGCGCCCGACTCCAGGTACAGGAAACGTCGCCGGACGGTAGCTGGCCGACGCGAGACTGGCCCTGGCCACCGCGGAAGATCCGATCGTCGCCAAGTTGCTCGAGCAAAACGGCGTCGGACCGGTGACCGCCGTGACGATGCGGGCCGAGATCGGGCGCTTCGACCGCTTCACCACCGGCAAACAACTAGCGCGGTTCTGCGGCGTCACGCCGCGCAACGCCAGCAGCGGCGCTCGCCAGGCGGACGCGGGCTTGGTCGCGGCCGGCAATCCCGAATTGCGGATGGTGTTGATCGAGTTGGCGCAGCGGCTGATTCATCGCATGAAAGGACGCTGGGCCGACCTGGCGCACGGCATGCTCGCGCGCGGCAAGCCCAAAAACGTGGTGGTGGCCGCGGTGGCCAATCGCTGGGTGCGCTGGCTGTTCCACGAAATGCGGAAGCCGGAAGGCGCTCCCGCTTGAAAGACAACGAGACCAGGTCGCCGAGCGCAAAAACCTCGGCTCCGGCTCGACAAAAGGGGCTCGCGGGAGACCCATGCAAAGTTCAACGAATCATCGCAGTTCCGGAGGGAAGGCGCGCTCGATAGAGGCCTGGGCCACACGCCCGTGTAGCTCGTTGCTGGATAGGGCAGCCTTCCCCTTTTTCGAAACACCCACAGGGGCTAGGCCGCCGGCCGATGCTCGGATAGAGGAAGGGAAACTCCGATGAAACGCTTGACAAGCAACGAGTCTTCATAGAGGCCTCTCCGAGGCCGGTCTTTGTCGAGCTTCTTCCGGGGTCTCAGACCCCGGCCACAGGACTTTGCAGTTCTCCTGGGGGCGCCGGCAGGTATGGGACTGTTCGCGCCGATTGCTTCTGAGAGAATGTTATTTGGCCAGAGTGACCGATGTCTTTGGCGTGTCCCCAATC
>DASXPZ010000405.1:0-2827 GCA_036493275.1 Pirellulales bacterium | reverse complement strand
TTCCCGCCTTCGTCTTCAAAGAGCGGCAACGCCAGCCGATTCTCTTGCGCATAGCCCCGCATGGCCTCCAATGTTTCGCCTGCGTTCGAATCGACCGCGATCAACTGGATGCCCTGCGGAGCGTAGCGCTCGGCCAAGCGGTTGAGCGTCGGAATGTATTCGTTCGAGACGGGACATTCGATCGACCAGCACACAATCGCAGTCGCTACCCGCCCGCGCAAGTCAGCCAGTGATCGCTTCTGGCCAGCAATGTCAGAAAGCGTGTCGGTCGGAAAATCAGGACTCAGCGCCTGTTTTTTTTCGGCGGCTGCGGGCGTCTGGTTCCAATAGATGCGCACATTCTTGGTCTGGCGGCCCACCGCCACCAGATCGATCGTCCCATCACCGTCGAGATCGCCCGCCGCCAGGTCTTCGACCGCGACTCCGCCCGGATCGATACGCTCGGCCTTCCACGCGCTGGGCTCTGCTCCGGCGGGATCATAGATGCGAACGCCTGAGGGGTTGGCCGCATCTTTGTTGTCGCGCACGCCAATGATAAGTTCTTCGTCGTTGTCGCCGTCCAGATCGGCGCACCACACGGCATGCCCCCATTTCAGATTCTCATCGAGAACCGATCGCGTCCACAGCGGCTGCTGCGAACCGGCCGGCGAGGCAGGGGGGCGATACACAACCACTTGAAAGCCATGCCAGGGCTCAATCGTGGCCAGGTACGGGCTTTTGTCGGCCAGCTTGCCCAGCTTGATCTCGCTTGCGCCACGGCTGGGCTTGGTCTCTTGGTTACCCCTGCCAATGAGTTTGCGCGACCACTGGCCGCCGTCTTCGCGCCGTAACAAAGTCACGCCTTCGAAGCTGGCGACTAAAAGATCGAGCTTGCCGCGACCGTCGAAGTCGACCGGCAAAAAATTGTGCGCGACGTGCAGATCGGCATTGATGACTTCGGGCGTCCAGGCGCCGCGCGGATCGGCCGGAATGCGGTAGGACAATATTTTTACAGCCGCGCTGGCATAATCGGGCGCCTTGGTGTCTCGCCCGAATAGCGGCACCACGATCAGTTCGTCGCGCCCGTCGCCATCCAGGTCGGCAAAGCGAATTCGATGCGCGGTCGGTTCGGCGCCGATAGGGTGGACGGACCACGGTTCGTCGAGCGACTTGCCGCGCGAAAGCCACTGCAAGCTTCCACTGGCGTGCGTGTCCGACGGACGCCAATCAGCCGCGAGCGCGAAATCCAAATGCCCGTCGCCGTCGATATCGGCCTGGGCGATCGACACATTGTCGGCCTTCGTGGCGTGCTCGATCAGCGTGTGCATCCGCCAACTCGGGTTCTCGAACCAGATCACGAGCTGGGTATCAACCACGACGATGTCCGGCCGGCGATCTTCATTCACATCCACCAGCCGCACGGCATAACCGACCGAAAGCTGGTTGAAGATCTCTTGGGTGCGAAAAGCAAACTCCGCGGCAGTTGCCGGCATTTGGAGCAGCGCACCGCAAGACAATGCCAGCAGTGAGTAACGGTGTGGTCGCAACATAAGTTCCTGGGCCGAATAGCGGGCGGGTCACGTGGGGAGCAAAGCAGGCGGCTGATTGCCAGTATACTCGGCCCGCCGAAGCTTTGGGCGTAGCGCGAACCGGTGCGCGTCAGCTGCGCGGGCGCTCGTGCGCCAGCCGCTTGAGTACCTCGACGCCTCGTTCGATGGTACTGTCGCTGGCGGCGTAGGAGATTCGGAAATGAGTGTCCCGCTGGCTGAAGATGTGTCCGGGAATGATGAGCAGCTTGTTTTCGATGGCCTTGTGGACGAACTGGTCGGCCGTGCCCCAGGGACATTTTGGAAAAACGTAAAACGCCCCACCGGGCGTGGCCAGCTCAAAATCGTCGGCCAAAGCCGAGCAGATCAGGTCGCGTTTGCGGCGATAGTCGACCATGTGCCGCGACATGTCGACGTCCATGGCCACCACGCCCGCCCATTGCGCTGGCTGGGGAGCGCACACGAACGTGTATTGTTGCATCTTGATCATCTGCGAGATCACTTCGGCCGGCCCATGTGCATAGCCCAGCCGCCAACCGGTCATGGCGTGGCTCTTGGAAAACCCATCGATCACGATCGTCTGTGGGTTGTAGCGGGCGGGTGATACAAACGGCTCGTCGAAACAAAAGGTGCTGTAAATCTCGTCGCTGACGAGTGCAATGTTGCGATCGGACGCCAGTTGGGCCAGGCCGCGGATCTCCTCATCGCTGGCCACGGCGCCGGTCGGATTGCCTGGGCTGTTAAACAGGATGACTTTCGTTCGCTTGGTGACGGCCGCCGCGAGTTTCTCCAGGTCGATGCGGAAGTCGGGATAGGTATCTACCACCACGCAGGTTCCACCGGCCAGGCCGATCAGCGGGGGGTACATGACGAAGCAAGGATCGAACACGATCACTTCGTCGCCGGGGTTCACAAGCGCCATGAGCGCCAGCACGAGGCCGCCGCTTGTGCCACTTGTGATGAACACCTGGCGCGTGGTGTGTCCATATTCGGCCGTGATGCGGTCCTGCAGTTTCTCGCGCAAGGGCAAAATGCCCTGAGTCGGCGTGTAGCCATTCTTGCGGCCCTCGATGGCCTCGGTCGCGGCCCGCCGCACCGCGGTTGGAACGTCGAAGTCAGGCTGTCCAATCGAGAGATTGATCGGATCGGTCATCGCGGCGGCAAGATCGAACACCTTGCGGATGCCGGAGCTATCGAAATGCTGCAGGCGATCGGCGATCCACGGATGGCTCATCGGATTCCTCTACGGGGGGCTAGCAGCGCCAGGTCGCGCGAGCGAGGGCGCTCCCAATTAATCCTAC
>DASXPZ010000404.1:0-2832 GCA_036493275.1 Pirellulales bacterium | reverse complement strand
TCGTCTCGCGCATCAGCTTGTCGTTGTGGTCGGTGAACTCTTTTTCCAATTTCAACAGCTTGTCCTCGCGCCGCTTGAGGTCGGCGTCGACGACTTCGCTGAAATAAGCGTCAACCACCGCGCCGACCACAATCACCAGATCATCGACCTGCGCTTCGGAGCCGCGCATCTTGACTTGCAAAATCTCTGCCTCGTCCGGAAAGACCAGCGCCAGATTGTTTTCCAGCCAATTGATCGGATCCTTTTGCTGTTGCACGATCGCCAGTTGGGCAACGTCGCCACGCAGAGCGGCTTGCAGCAACATACGGCTGCGCATGAATTGCTTGGTGGTGGCCTTCAACGTCTCGAACTCGTCTTTGCCGTCGCCCCGCGCGGTGCCAAACACCACCTCCGGATTGCGGGACACGCGGATGTATTGCACCACGTCGCCGGTTTGAGGAATTAAGAACGCGGCCATGACCATGACGCCGATCGCCAGCAGCGCGCCCAAACTACTCGCCAGCAACCAACGTCGCTGGTAAGCCCGCAGCAGCGACATCGGATCGGGCGCGGCCGAGAGCATTTCCGGGCGCGGATGCGGAATCGCCTGCCAGGCGGTTCCGCTCGTTGGCTGCATGCCGTACGCGCCGACGGGGACCAGGTCGCCTCGGCTTGGTTCGTCGAGGGCGACTGGCGCCGAATTGTAAACATCATCCTGGCCGCGAGACGTTGACACTGAGATGTTCCCCTAGGTTGTGATCGCCATGCGGTTCTTATCGCTGTCCATGCAGTCCGCGTCGCCGAATCCGCTGATGTGAGAATCTCAGAAAGCAAAATGCAGGCCAGGGGCCTTCGCCAGGCCACGACATCCGATCCTAAGTGCTTATTCGTCTGGAGCTTAAGCCCGCAAATTGGCTCTTCGCACTGTTGGTCAACCTTTGCCCAGCCGTTGCTTTTGCGCAACTTGCCGTTGCTTTTACGCACGCTCCGCGGAATCTGTTCAAAAAGACCACCGCATTTTTTTCGCGATCAAGCCGTGAACTTGTTCACACCCGTTCCGCAGCGGGCTACGTCTTGCCACGCGCTCGGGGCGCGCCCATCGGCGACATTCCTACTGGAGCGGCCTGGACGTCTTCGTCGACCACTAGCAGGTTGGCCAGCACCTGTAACTCTAGAAACAAGAAACCCATGGCGATCGGCATCATGATCCAGCCCGCCGGACCGTGGAAAAAGCGGTCGCCGATTTCCACGCCGATCATCTGGTAGATCACGCCGGTCATCGTAATGCGAATCACATTGACCAGCAGCGCGATCGGCACCGAGCTGAGAATAATTACAATCCGCTCCCAGGTGGGACGGACGGTGACGAGCGTGACCGCGACGGCCATGGCCAAGAAGATCGTAGACATTCGCAAGCCGCTGCAAGCCTCGACGACGTTTAACTTCGCTTCACCCAATTGGATGACGTTGCCGCTGCGAAAAGCGGCAATGCCCAATGTCTGCAAAGCATAGGTGCTGCAGACCGTCGCCACGCGCTGGAGCGGATTGAGGACCGCGCGAGACACGGCGGACGGGAGCGGATACATGAAGATCAAAAAACCGAGCGCGGGGCCGGCCCAACGCAACATTTGCCAGCCGCCGACGATCAGGAAGATTCCGAACAAACAGGGAAGAAACGACAGCATGTCGAAATACTGGTAACCGATGAAGGCGCCCGCCATCCGAAGTGTCAAACCGGCGACCAGGATCCCCAGGCCGGCCCAACGAGCCGATGCAGAAGGATCTTCAATCGGCTCACGACGAAGCCAGAGCAAAACACCCGCAAACAGCGGCACCAACCAACCATGTGAATACTCCGGACTATTCCAGGTGGTGGAAGTGACGAGCAGCGTCCCCCAATAAAACACGAACAACAGCAACAGCAGGACGCCGAGAGTTGCAACCGGACGTCGCTGATCGGCAGGTATCTCGAACTGCGACATAAAGGAAGGTTCGTTCGACATCGCTTTGTGTAGACTCCAGGTTGAGCGTCGCAACAGCGATCGCGGGTTCAGCAGGCCGACATTTCAGCAGAGGCAAACTCAACAGGCACAGACATCAACCCCACAACATTCAGTTCGACGGCATAACGCCGCGAAATCGAACGCAAGGGTGTTGGATCGCTACGACAGGTAACTATCAGGACAGGATAGGAACGCACCCCTCACGCGACTGCGACGCCGTTTTCGTCACGGCCTAAATCGCAAACTCACACTGCGAAATCGCAATCCGACGGGTCGCGGCCACTCCCTGTGAACCTCGCGATTGCGAGTACCGCGTTCCCTCGAAGGGCGAGAGCCTGCCTGACGATCAGGCGCCGACTCAAACACCTTCGCGACGCCAGAAGAACCGGCGTCGAGCGTCCTATCTAGGGTCAAAATGGCGCAACAACCACGTCTTCCGCCACGATATCCGTCCTCGAAAATGCTGTCAAACAGTTTCGGCCCCAAATGGGGCGGATTGACCTCGTTTTAACCTTGTTCAGTCAGTCCGGCGCGCGGTCGTGCCGATCGTGGGGTTGGGGTAAGCCTTGGCAGCAGCCCGGCGACATCGCCCGCGCATCGGCGCGTCGTCATTTTCCGTAACTCTTCTCATTCTGCTTCGCACTGGCTTGCTAGCAGCAACCGATCGCCGGCGTCGACTTCCGTCACATTCCCTCACACGTCACTAACATTTGTTGAACCGCGGAATTGGGGGAAAGTTTGCGGGCTGGGTTTGCCGATTGTAGGGGCGGCGCCGTGCCGGCTGGCCTTGCCGGTCGGGGTCTTTATGGATGTCTAGGCAAAAACGGCAAGACGCCAACCCGGTTATTGC
>DASXPZ010000403.1:0-4249 GCA_036493275.1 Pirellulales bacterium | reverse complement strand
GAGGCCGCGCGAATAGCGAATAATGCAATAGAGCGCCCGGAAGCCGTCGCGCCAAGTGATCTTCTTGCCTTCGGCGTACGTGCGGCCAAAATAATTGATCGGACGCTCGTAAATCCTGATCCCGCGCAGGCTGGCCAGCTTCGCCGTCAGTTCGGGCTCGATGCCAAAGCGGTTTTCGCGCAGCGTGGGGGCGATCTTCTGAATCACTTCGCGGCGGAAAACCTTGTAGCAGGTTTCCATGTCGGTCAGATTCAGGTTGGTCATCATGTTCGAGAAGAGCGTCAACATCCGGTTGCCGACGTAGTGCCAGAAGTAGAGGACTCGCTGGTTGTCGCCTGTGAAGCGACTGCCAAAGACGACGTCGGCCTGGTTCTCCACAATCGGCTGGATCAGCTTGGCGTATTCCGAAGGGTCGTACTCCAAGTCGGCGTCCTGGACCACCACCACGTCGCCGGTGGCAGCGGCAAAGCCTGTGCGGAGCGCGGCGCCTTTGCCCTGGTTCTTCGCGTGAAAGATGATCTTGAGATCGGGTTCGTTTTGCCAGTCGGTGAGAATCTTGCGCGTGCCGTCGGTGCTGCCGTCGTCGACCAGCACCAGTTGGGTCGGCAGACCGGTGCTGCGAACGCGGCGGACCACTTCCTCGATCGTCTCGAGCTCGTTGTAGATCGGAATCACGACCGACAACATGAACCCTTCGGGGAGTTCATAAATGCCGAGCTTGCGACAGAGACCGGGCCCCAGCAATTGCCAGACAGGCTCGAGGGCATGCTCCGGTTCTTCCCGGTTGGCGCCAGGGGCCGTATTCTCGGCCAACCGCCATAGCCGCTCGGCGCCCGCCAAACCTACATGCTTGGAATCTGGGCGATCGGGATTAGGCTGGGCCGTATCTTGCATCGATAAGTCTCGATTGTTTGGCGGCATGTCCGCCAGCGCAAATTGGTGAAACGGGTTCTCCGCAGCTATCCTACGATGAGGATCGGCCTCTGTCCAAGACCAGTCGAACGGCCTGTATGATCATGCCAACTCGCTTTCGCGTCGCCGCCGTGCAAATGTCGTCCGGAGAAGACCCGGCGGTGAATCTCCGCGCCGCGGTGGCCCTGGTCGAGCAGGCTGCCGCAGGGGGCGCCCAGTTGGTGGCCCTGCCGGAGATGTTCTTGTGCTACGGCAGCCCGAAGGCAATCTTGGCGGCGGCCGAGACGATTCCTGGGCCGACCAGCGACGTCCTCTGCCAACTGGCCCGGCGTCTGAACATCACGCTGGTGGCGGGAAGCTTTTGCGAGCGCGGCCCTCAGCCGGACCGCGGATTCAACACCAGCCTGTTGATCGGCCCGGACGGAGCGATCCGCGCCACGTATCGCAAGCGATACCTGTTCGACGTCGAAATCCCCGGCGCCGTGCAAAGCCGAGAATCGACTTGGTTGACGCCAGGGGACGCGATCTGCGTTACAGACACTCCTTGCGGCCACATCGGGCAGGCGATTTGTTACGATTTGCGATTTCCCGAACTGTTTCGCGCGCTGGTCGACGCGGGCGCGACGCTCGTCTGCATTCCATCGGCCTTCACCGCCGCGACAGGGCGCGATCATTGGGAGATTTTGCTGCGCGCCCGCGCGATTGAGAACCAGCTTTACGTGATCGCGCCCAACCAATTCGGCGCGCACGCGCCCGGCATGACGAGTTACGGACGCTCGATGATCGTCGACCCCTGGGGGATCGTGCTAGCAACCGCGCCGGAAGGCGCCGGGTTGATTTTTTCGGAACTAGACCTCTCGCGCGTGGCGACGATTCGGGAACGGCTCCCCGCGCTGCGGCACCGGCGCTAGCGATTTTTCCCGCTCTAGCGACGTTTTTCCACGCTCGTAGCGCATTCGGCCTGCGCGAAAACAACTCACAGCGCAACGACGCGCAGAACAGTTCTTCGCGGAATTGCAAGCGCCAATTCGCGCAAGAAATTTCTTTCGTGTAGAACAGCTTGACAGTTCGCGATCGTTTCGCAAAATGTGCCAGTGAGCATGAGACATCAAAAGCGACGCGAGTCAGTCGGACCAGGAACATGCGGCGGCGAAAAATTGGGTTGCTGAAAAATTGGGCGACTGAAATACTGGACGACGGAATCTTCGGGGATGGGACGTTTCGGCGGTTGAGTCTGGTGGTGGAATAGTTTCGTCCGATCGTTCCCCTTCAGGTCTGCGTAAGGGAGTTTTTTTCGTGGGAGCCAACTGACTGATTCCCTGCGCTCCGCTCGTTCGGAAGATCATGGTTTCAGACCGCCCATAAAACCACAGTTGAATCACCAATGGGCCAAGAGCGAATTAATTTGGGGGGCCAATATCAGGGATCGGATGACGGCGGCTTCGGCCGTATCATGGACGATCCCCTCAAATTATTCGCTTTTTTGCACGCGAACGGCTGGCATGGTCGCTAAGCCGTTCGATATCGCTAGCCCGCGGTTGCGGACTGGTGCGCCATGCGGTACACCGAATGTTGCAACGCCTCTGTGCGCCGCTATGTCGGTGGCTCTCAGCAAGAGACCCTTTTACGTCTCGTCTGCGCTGCGGTAGCGCCTCGTTCGCTGTGATCGACCCAGAATCATGTCGCACTGTCTGATCGCCCTGGGCGCGAATCTGGGAGATCGTGCCGAGACGATGTCGCGGGCTGTCGCGCTGCTTGGCCAGAACTCGCATTTTCACTCGCTGACCCACAGCGCCTGGCGTGAGACCACTCCAATTGGCGGACCGGCGGGCCAGCCTCCCTATCTGAATGGCGCTCTCATTGTCTCCACTGCGCTACCGCCAGCGCAAGTACTGGCGGAATTGCAAGCGATCGAACTTCGACTGGGGCGCGACCGTCAGGTGCGTTGGGGCTCGCGGACGATCGATCTCGACTTGCTGCTCTACGACGACCTCATCCTCTCGACCCCCGAGCTCACGCTTCCTCATCCGGGGATGGCGTTCCGCAAGTTTGTGATCGAACCAGCGGCTGAGATCGCGCCCGAGATGCGCCATCCGCAGATTGGTTGGACGCTCGGCGAGCTGCGCGAACATCTGCTGAACGCGATTCCGTATGTGGCCATTACCGGCGCCGCCGCGGTTGGCAAGTCGTTGCTCGCCTCGCAGATCGTTGCAAGCTGCGACGCGCGAAGGATTGTAGACCCGGCGGAATCGCTGCTGCGGCCCGCAGCCGGCGGCGTCTCTGGCCCGTCTCGTCCGCGACAGATAGAATGGCTAAGGCGAAGAGAACCGCTCGTGCGGCGCGCAACATGGACAGATCCCGCACGGCTGGCCGTCAGCGATTTTTGGCTTGAGCAATCACTGGCCTACGCGGATGCGGAGTTAGAAGCTGAGACCGTACAAGATTGCGCAGAAGAACAGGACGAATTGCAATCGGCTTGGCTTCAGGCGTGCAGGGAATCGGTTTCGCCGAAGCTTTTGGTGCTGCTCGATCCGCCGTCGCACAGCGCCGTAGCGGCGCAGCGCGAGCTAATCCTGCGCAGCGATCAGCCGGGCTTGGGACCAGTGTTGCGGCTGACCAGCGCTGATTCGCAGGCAAATTTCGCGGAAGCGGCGGCCGCGATCGCCGCCATGGGTTGAACGCGATGTGCACTCGCCTTTATTTCTGCTTTCAATTGTGTCGCGAACGCCGTCTACCAGGCTATGTCTCAAAAAAATGACCATTCGTCGGCGTCAGGCGCGGGCGGAATCGCCTGTTGCCATGACCTGACCACTCTGCGCGGCGTGATTTCTGGTCTGCGCGCCCGCGGCCGCAAAATCGGCTTCGTCCCGACGATGGGCGCCTTGCACGCGGGGCACCTCAGTCTCGTCGAAGCTTCGCGGCGCGAGACCGATGTGACCATCGTCTCGATTTTCGTCAACCCCACGCAATTTTCCGACCCCCAGGACCTCGAGCGCTATCCGCGCGTCTTGGATCGTGATAGCGCGATGCTGGCGCCGCTGGGCGTGCATACGATTTTCGCGCCGCGGCAGATTGACGTTTACCCGGAGGTCCATTCGACCACCGTGGAAGTCGGCCGCGTCAGCGAGCGCTGGGAAGGGGCCTTCCGGCCCGGCCATTTCAACGGCGTGGCGACCATTGTGCTCAAGCTTTTCAACATGGTCACGCCTGACATTGCCTTCTTCGGACAGAAGGACTATCAACAGACACTGGTCGTGCGGCGAATGGTCGAGGACCTGAACGTCCCGGTGCAGATCAAAGTCTGCACGACAGTCCGCGAGCCCGACGGCCTGGCCAT
>DASXPZ010000402.1:0-2884 GCA_036493275.1 Pirellulales bacterium | reverse complement strand
ATCGGTCGATTTCGCCTTGCTGCAACTGCCAGATGTCAGCAAGCCGAGCAACAGAAGCACACCTATTCGCGCATGAATGGCAGCGCCTCCCTCGTGTGAGCAGTTTCTCATGGGTTGGCGATTTCGCCCCCTGCGATGGTGCAGAGGTATTGATAGACCAGCGGGTCGATATTGCTGGTGAGGAAATGAACCGAGCCGTCACCGAACAAGAAATTCGCTCCTTGTCCGGTGTGCATGCTGTAAAACGTATCGGGGTCGAAGATCGGCGCATCAGCGCTGGGAACATGCGTGCCGTTCCCGTGGGCCAGGACCAATGCCTCGGCGTAGTCGGCGTTATCGTAGGCGGGGCCAGGTGGCCCCGAATTCGGCGTTTGGCCTGCCATCCAAGCGGGGCACATCCCGCCCGCCACGGCGCCGGTCCAGGTGCTGGGAGAATGGTCGCCTGAGCGCTCGCCGACGAAGATTGTGCCGCTTAGTCCATCGGTGACGTTGGCCATGGTGTAGCGGCTGTTGCGATAAAACAGTCCGTCGCCGGCCTGGCCCAAGCCGCCGACGAGACCGTCGGCCCCGCCGCCGTCGCCAGCCCCGCCCGCGTTCCAAAAGCATTCCTCCCAGCCATTGCAGCCGACATAGTTGGCGTGCGCAACGGTCACGAGAATGTTGGACAACGAACTGTCATACACGTCGAAGGGATCCTGGTACGGATCCGTAGGGCACTGATAGAACGCCATCGGCATTTGGGCGATCGTCGCGTTATTCCCCACTCCCACCCCTTGGCTGAAATTGATCTGCTTCGAGATATTGCCCTGCTCGAGGTACGGCAGCAGCAGCGCCGCCCAGCCCCAACTCGGTCCCACGTCGTTGTCGGGAGTGCTGTTGGGGTTTGTATTGCCGTCGATGTAGCCGGGCGGAAAACAGCCCAAGCCATCGTGATAATTGTGCAGGGCCAGGCCAATTTGTTTGAGATTGTTCTTGCATTGACCGCTGCGCGCCGATTCGCGCGCCGATTGCACCGCGGGAAGTAACAGCCCCACCAGCAGACCGATGATCGCAATGACGACTAATAGCTCGACTAACGTAAACCCGCGGCGCGGATGAATCATGCGCATGGCGCAATACCTCTTGGGTAATTCTCAATTCGATACCGGCTCCCGTCGAAGGCTCATTCCACACGGGCCTCGTCGCGGACGCCGAACCGCGCTATGCGGTCGGTCGAAACCGACGAAGACTTGATGGACGAAACCTCGCGCGAACGCATCAGCGCATGCAGGCGCCAATGAACGAAGGCCGGAGAAGACGCAACTCAGATTGAAGGAGTTGCGTAAGGAGGAGCGCGGGCTTGCGTGATCACCAGCGAGACCGGCAGCACGGCCGGGGCACGCATGGCGGGGAGCGTAGTTACTTGCCCAGAGACTTCGGCAATTTCGAATGGTCGGACCCCTTGAATAGGCCGACCCAGAAAGCGGCAGACGCTGCAATCATCGTCCGACGTTGGCGAGCCGTCGTGTTCATGGCTCTGATCGTCGTCGCAATCATCCAAAGAGGCGCAGTGGTCAGCGCCCTCGTGGCCAGCATGATTGGGATGAGCGTGTCCGGAGGCGCCTTCGCAAATATGGACTGGCCCAGCGTCGCCCAGCGCGTGCTGGTGGAAGTGGAACAGATTGCTGAACACGATCGCCAGCAGGTAAGCCGTGGCGGCCAGCAAACTGGTCGTTCGTTTGATGCGGCGAACCATGAAAAGAATCCGGCGAGAGCAGAAAGCGGCGGGGCGACCAGGCAGACAAGTGCCCCCGTACCCGAAAAACAGCGCCACCATTCCATCAGAACCACTGATCCTAGAGCCGATTCGCGACCGGGTCAAGCTCGAAAGTTTGCCTGCTTTCGCTATCCCGTCACGTTTGTAACCGCATTGCATGTAGCTTGAGCGTCGGCTGCGGATTCGTCGAAAGAGGCAGGCGACGGGGAGCCAAACCTTGCATTCCAGGAACGCTAATCAACAATCTTCCGTCGCGTGGAGGTAATTCCTCACACCCTTAGCTTGCCGGGAGAAGATGGTTCGCCGACCAACCCGGCGCGTCGGCGTCTGCGAACTGGATGAGAGCGGCGCCGCGTTTGTGTTGAACTAGTTGGAAAACCCTAGCGCGCATCAGCCCTCACCCTCCCCCAGTTCTGTGAGCCGATCGGCGCTAGCCGCGGGTGAATTTGTGATACAATCCGAACAGGAAGAACCCGCAGGCTAGCGCCAGGCGGCTCACGAATGCGTGACGCCTGGTGCGAGAGGGAATCATGCAAACCCTTCTCCCGCCGGGAGAACGTGGCGAGCGATAGCTCGCCGGATGAGGGCCGGCGCCGCGTTTGAGTCGGACTAGTTGGAAAACCCTAACTCGCATTCGCCCTCACCCAACCCTCTCCCGATGGGAGAGGGAGTCGTTTCATTTTGGTTTGTAGCCATTTCTTCACTTCGCGGCTCGGCCGGAGCCTCGCCCTCCCGGAACGTCCAACTTCATAAAACGTTTGCCAGGAATAAAAAAACGCGCCGGCGCGAGTTGCCTCGCGCAGGCGCGTACGTTGACACAAGAAACATCTTTTTCGGACGTCTCCGTCGCGGGATAGCCGGCTCGTAAGCAGCTATCCGAAAAACTGACGGTTTTCGAATAGGCGCTAAAATTGTTCTTTGGTGTCGAATCGCTTTTTGTTGGCGACTCGACGGGGTTTCACTTGCGCTACGAAGCGGCGCAGGCTCCGCGTGTCCGGCCCCCATTCTTCAACGGCGACAGTCCTGGACCTGGTCTAGAAAAGGCTGAATCCTTGCGGCGAGTCTGTCTCCGATGACCGACAGCCCGTAGATCTCCGGCCCGCTGCAATTGAGCTCCCTCCGTGATGG
>DASXPZ010000401.1:0-2063 GCA_036493275.1 Pirellulales bacterium | reverse complement strand
AAGCTCAAGCCGGACCAGGTCGTTTGCGACATGGGCTGCGGCAGCGGCTTCTACACCGTTCGCATGGCCAAGCTGGTCGGCGGCAAGGGAACCGTGCTGGCCGTCGATATTCAGCCCGAAATGCTCAGCCTGCTCGACAAGACCGCCAAGCGCGCCGGAACCAAACAGATCAAGCCAATTCTGGGAACGCCGATCGATCCTCATCTACCCGAGGGGAAAGTCGACCTGATTCTCTTGGTCGACGTCTATCATGAGTTCGGCTATCCCGAGCAAATGCTGACCGCGATGCGCAAGAGCCTGAAGCCCGGCGGACGAATCGCGCTGGCCGAGTTTCGGCTAGAAGATCCCAATGTGCCGATCTTGCTCCTCCACAAGATGAGTAAGGAGCAGATCCTCAAGGAGTTCTCAGCCAATGAGCTGAAGCTGGTCGAGCAATTCGACGACCTGCCGTGGCAACACCTGATGTTCTTCGAACGCGACGACGAGAAGAAATAGTGTCGAGGACCCTCCACCGCGTGCCACTGCTGGCTTGTCCAGCAGTGCCCTGCCTCACACCGGTCCAAGTCGTCCAGCCCTGTGCCCGATGATCACTTCAGTTCGTTTCCACTAATCTCGCCGCCGCCGCCAGCGTTTCGCCGATCGAGGCCCGAATTACCAGGTCGGCGGCTTCGTCCTGCGGCGTTGGGTCGCGATTGATGATCACCAGTCGCCCGCCGTAGCGCTTCGCGGTGCGCGGAATGCTGGCCGCCGGCTCGACGACCAGCGACGAGCCGATCGCCAGCAACAGGTCCGAGTCGCGAGCAAATTGAAACGCCGCTTGCGTCACCTCCGGCGGCAAAGCCTGACCGAACGAAACCGTGGCGTGCTTCAGTCGATCGCCACCGCAAGCAGGGCATGGCGGCACGGCGCCGATGCGGCGAAACGCTTCGAGCAGCGGCCCCACGTCGAACCGCGCCTGGCAATCCTGGCATTGCGCGGCGAGTGCCGTGCCATGCAGCTCGAGCACGCGCCGGCTGCCGGCGGCTTGATGGAGCCCATCGATATTTTGCGTGATCACCCCCACCAGTCGCCCTTGGCGTTCCCAATCAGCCAGTGCGGTGTGGCCGGCGTTGGGACGCGCGCTCTCAAAATCGAGTTGCCCCGCCGCCTTTTGCTCCCAGTATTCATGGCGTGCCTCGGCGCTCGCCATGAACTCCGGATATTGAATCACGCGGAACCGCGTCCAGATTCCGCCGGGAGAACGAAAATCTGGAATGCCGCTTTCAGTGCTGATGCCAGCGCCGGTAAACGCGACGGCGCGCTGCGCCTCGCGAATCCAACGGACGAGCGTTTCATGCGCAACATTCTCGCCGATCATCGCAGTCGCCTGTTGCGCAAGAGCTTCATGGCCGTGCCGACTGACGCCGGATCAGGAAGCTCATTTTCGACACAGAAGAGTGTGGCCACAGAGGTCACAGAGAACACCGAGAAATCACAAATACAATTGCGATGCGCTTTCGTCACGCCACGCTGCCAGCAAGGGCTATCGAAGGGTAGCTCTTCGTTTTTTCTCAGTGTCCTCGGTGTCCTCGGTGGCTAAATTCGTTGCATTGGACTCGCTACGAAAAGAAAGCTCGCAAAGCAGCATAGCGGCGCAAGCACAGCGATCCTTACCTATCTCCCGCCGACGTAGCGGCCTTGTCCGCGGCTTCACTGATTTCGATATCGCTCGACCCAACCGCTACGTTGCGGGCGCCCTGCACGATCACGCGAACGTGGCAAGGGCCGGACGCCGAGTCAGGCACGGTCAGCTTCGCGCGAAACGCGCCGTCCTTCACCGTCGCCTTGGTCGAGATCAATCGCGAGTCGTTGGCCCGCTCGTAGGTCGTCTTGAACTCGCTCTCCGCGACGGGCGTAGTTTCGTAGCGCGCTCGCGACGGCGCGCGGAAGGTCAGCCGGTCTCGCCGCACGACCAGTTCGACGTCGGCCGAGCCGTCGATCGAGCTCGTTCCGGCAATTTCGATGACCGCGCCCGGCGCGGCGCTGGCCGGCGCGGTGAATTGAACGGTGTCGGCGTGTTGCAG
>DASXPZ010000400.1:0-10555 GCA_036493275.1 Pirellulales bacterium | reverse complement strand
AAGGAGGGCAAAACTAAATAGCCAAGGGCGGCTATCGCCACAAGATCACCTGCAGCGAGCCGGAAATATAACAACATCCCGGCTCCGCGCCGATCGCATCATGCGCCGAACTCAACCCGCCACAGCCGACAGTGCCATTCCGTTCTAACGCCTTTTCCCGCCCGCTCTCCTTCATTCTACGGCCTAAAGCCTCAAGCCTATCGCTGGCCAAGTTTTCCCCTAGAAATCAGCCTCGCGACTTGGCATACTTGTGTTCAGCCATTGGAACTGAGGCGTGATACTGGCGAATGCATTCGCTGGGCAGGGCTGTTAACGTGTCTGCGACGGGGCGGTTCTTCCTCCCGCGGACAAAAGAACTTGTTCTAAAGAACTCGTTCTGCGGCCCGTCATATGACCTCTTCGCTTGCGGCCAAGCGCTCGCGCGGCGTGCTGTCAGAACGCCGCGCAGGCAGGCAACCGCCAGCGATCGCGAATTCCCATGTGGAAGGGCGTGCCATCACGGAGGGAGCTCAATTGCAGCGGGCCGGAGATCTACGGGCTGTCGGTCATCGGAGACAGACTCGCCGCAAGGATTCAGCCTTTTCTAGACCAGGTCCAGGATCGTCATCGCCAGAGAAGGGGGCCGGACACGCGATTGCCTGCGCCGCTTCGTAGCGCAAGTGAGACCCCGTCGAGTCGCCAACAAAAAGCGACCGACACCAAAGAACAATTTTTAGCGCCTGTTCATAAAACCGGACTGCAGCTCAAAACACCATCGTATTGCCAGCGACTGTCAGGTTTCGGATCGGCGCTTAAGAGCCGGCCATCCCGCGACGGAGACGTCCGAAAAAGATGTTTCGTGTGTCAACGTACGCGCCTGCGCGAGGCAACTCGCGCCGGCGCGTTTTTTTGTGTTCGGCGCCAACGCGCACGCATCCGTGAGCCGCATGGCGCTAGCCTGCGGGTTCTTCGTATTCGGGGCGCCGCGCAAATTCACCCGCGGCTAGCGCCGATCGGCTCACAGAACGAGGGTTGGGGTGAGGGCTGATGCGAGTTAGGGTTTCCCAACTAGTGCGAATCAATCGCAGCGCCAGCCCTCATCCGGTTCGCTTCCGCGAACCACCTTCTCCCGGCGGGAGAAGGTGTGAGGAAATCACCTTTAAAGTGAAAGAAGGTCAAAGTTGTTCGCCTCGGGTTTCGCTATCACAGCTGGGCAGTGAAGCGAGGCGTGACGCCGGCTTCATGAAAGAGGGTAATAAAAAACCCGGCCAAGTTTCTTTTTGATTTATGTCTTGCGTCCGAGAAACCTCTAATTATCCTTGGGCTATCCACGAGGCAGATTCTCGCGCATCAGGGGGCGGGGGAATTCTAACGCTCGAGCGCCGTTCGCCGCGCTGAGCAACGCGCGTCTTCTTGTCGTCTGCGTCTCTCGTTGACTGCGTTTTCATCCGATCGTTGCTTCGGCCGATCTTGATTCCCATCCCTGACCATGCTCGGAGGCAGCACCCATGCGTTCCTTCTTCTCTTCGTGGCGAAAATCTGCTTGTAAACATTCCGGACGCCGCTCGCGCAACGCCCTAAGTCGCTCGGCTCTAACGCTCGAATTTCTTGAAAAGCGGCTCGCCCTCTCGGCCACATATTCTACAGTCAATGACTGGGGGAGCGGAGTGCAGGGGCAAATGGCGATCCTCAACGATCAATCCGCGACGATCAACAACTGGAAGGTCGAGTTCGATTACAGTCGGACAATCAACAATGTTTGGGACGGCACGATTGTCAGTCACGTCGGCGCCCATTATGTCATCCAGAACGCCAGCTATAACAGCTCAATCGCTCCGGGTCAGACGATCACGTTTGGATTTACCGCCGGCGCCGGATTCGATACGCCGCAAAATGTTACCCTCAATGGCGTCGGGGCTGTTCCGCCCACTCCTCCAGCGCTCTCGATCGGGGACGTCTCGGTGACCGAAGGGAATCCCAGCGCAACCTCGGCCACCGGTTTCTTTCATACTTCAGGCAATCAAATCCTCGATTCGAACAATCAGGTGGTGAAGATCGCCGGAGTCAACTGGTTCGGGCTCGAAACCACGACCTACGCGCCGCAGGGACTGTGGACGCGCAGCTATCAATCGATGATGGACCAGATGAAGCAACTCGGCTTCAACACGATTCGCCTGCCGTTCTCGGATCAGTTGTTCGACTCAAGCAGCGTTCCCAACGGCATCGACTTCTCGAAGAACCCCGACCTGCAAGGGCTGAATGGATTGCAGATCATGGATAAAATTGTCGGCTACGCCGGCCAGATCGGGATGCGGATCATCCTCGACCATCATCGTTCGGACGCCGGCAACAGCGCGAACGATTCTGGGCTGTGGTACACCACGGTCTATCCCGAAAGTCGCTGGATCAGCGATTGGACGATGCTGGCCGCCCGCTACGCCGGCAACCCGACAGTCATCGGCGCTGATTTGCACAACGAGCCGCACGGACCGGCGACATGGGGAGATGGCAGCGCGAATGATTGGCGCCTGGCCGCCGAGCGCGCCGGAGACGCCATTCAGGCCGTCAATTCGAACTGGTTGATCATCGTCGAAGGGACCGAGCAAGGTTCGTCGGGCAGTTACTGGTGGGGCGGTAATCTATCGAACGCCGGCGCCAGCCCGGTGGTGCTCAACCAGCCCGGGCATTTGGTCTACTCCGCGCACGATTATCCAGCTTCGGTCTATCAGCAGTCGTGGTTCAACGCGCCGAACTACCCGAACAACTTGCCGGCGGTGTGGGACGCCAACTGGGGCTACTTGTTCCGCAAGGGGATCGCGCCGGTGTTGCTTGGCGAGTTCGGCAGCAAGCTTGCCACGACCAGCGACCAGCAATGGTTCGACAAAATGACGGCCTATCTCGGCGGCGACCTCGACGGCAATGGAACGAACGACTTAGCCGCCGGTCAGCAAGGAATCAGTTGGACGTATTGGTCGTGGAATCCGAACAGCGGGGACACCGGAGGGATTCTGGCCGACGATTGGACCACCGTGAATCAAAACAAGGTGAACGAACTGACGCCGATTGAGTTCTCCTTTGGCTCAGGCGCCGCCACGACGTCGGCGCTGTTTACGCTCACTTTGTCGCAGGCAAGCGCGCAACCGGTCACGGTGCAGTACGCTACCGTCAACGGAACAGCGACCGCCGGGAGCGATTACACGGCGGTCAACGGAACGGTGACCTTTGCGCAAGGCCAGACCACGCAGACGATCAACGTGCCGGTGATTCGTGACCTGGTGGCCGAAGGAACCGAGACCTTTACGCTTCAACTAAGCCATCTGGTGGGCGCCACGCTCGCAAAATCGAGCGCCGTCGGCACGATTCTGGACGACGACAGTAGCGCGCCTCCACCACTGCCGAGCGCCTCAGTCGGCGCCGTCTCGGTCAACGAGGGAAATAGCGGAACGACGATGATGCGGTTCACCGTCACGCTGAGCTCGCCGGCCACCGGACCGGTGACGATCGGATACACCACCGCCGACAGCACGGCGATCGCCGGCAGCGACTACGCCGCGAAATCAGGAACGATCAGCTTTGCCGCAGGCGAGACGACCAAGACCATCGACGTGCTGATCACCGGCGACACGCAAGTCGAGTCGAACGAGACGCTGCTCTTGAAATTGATCTCGGCCACCGGGGCCACGATCGCCACGCCACAAGCGATCGGGACGATACTGAACGACGATCAGCCACCGCCGCTACCGACGCTTTCGATCAGTAATTCGAGCGTGAACGAAGGCAATTCAGGCACAATAAACATGACTTTCACCGTCACGCTCTCGCAGGCTTCGGCCACGGCGGTGACTGTGAAGTACGCAACCGCCGACGGCACGGCGACCGCCGGCGCCGATTACAACGCCGCGAGCGCGACGTTGACCTTTGCTCCGGGCGCGATCAGCCAAACCGTGACGGTAGCCGTCCGCGGCGACACTTTGGTGGAAGGAAATGAAACGCTGCGCGTGGTGTTGGGCAGTCCCTCGGGCGCCACGATCGCCACGGGAACCGGAACCGGCACGATCGTCGACGACGATCAGGCTTCGAGTTCCAGCGCGGTAACCTTCACCAACCAGAACGACTGGGGCGCCGGCTTCATCATGGGCGTGCAGATCAACAACACCGACTCGAAGGCGATCAACGGCTGGACACTGGAGTTCGACCTGGCCGCGGATATTACGAACCTCTGGAACGGCGTGATCGTCAGCCACGTCGGCGTCCATTACGTCATCCAGATGGCGGCGTGGAACGGCACGATTCCTCCGGGCGGCAATATCACGTTCGGATTCCAAGCCGCGGGCGCCGGCAGAACGCCGACCAATGTGAAACTCACCACTTCCTAATTGAAAGTTTCGCAAATGCCGAGAAAATAGCAGAAATAATTAGCTCGTTGCGCGGAAGGATTGGGCAGGGGGCTCTTATAATGACGCGAATGTTCGAGTACGCTGGAACCCTGCGTTCATCGGGCATCGGAAATCTCGAATGGCGATCTGATCGTCATTCGAGAATTCCGAACGCGCCGATTGTTTTCTGTTTTCTACCATCCATGAGGGATTCGATGCACTCTCGTTCTTTAATGGCGGCCGTGTGTGTCGCGATTGTATCTTTGGCTAGCCCCCTGCTTGCTGATCCTCTCGTCTTTCAGATTGATAATTCGCAGAGCTTCATGAGCTTGGAACTCCAATCGGCCGATGGTGATGCGCTCACCACGGCGCAGACTCCAGGAAGTGACACGACCGCACTCTCTGGAACGCTCAACGTCGACTTGACTGGAAGCACGATTCAATTTTTGTCGACGCTGGACACGCAGTTTGCTCTGCAAGCGGTTCCGCAACAGCCGTTGATCAACGGTGATCCCGGATCGTCGCCGGCGCAGTTCGGGTATACGGTTGAATTGCCGGGAGTGGCGTCGGGCTTTATCGCCAGTCGAAACTATGTTGGAGACGCGACCAGCGCCCCGCTCCCATGGAGCGGCGGATCGTTCGACGCGACCGGCATTCAAATCGCAGTGCCGATATCGGATTCCTCTTACAACGTGGTAGTGCTCGGAACGCCTTATCAGGGCGATATCGTCGGCGGTTTTCCGGCGGCAAACGAATTATCGGGCGGCTCGCTCACCTTGTCGGGCGGAGTCTATACGTTGACAGTTCCTTTATATGTCGAAACGGAGTTCTCACTGCTGGGTCTCGATATCGTTGGAGTATTCTCCGGCCAGGTAGTCGCCACCGCCGCTGTTCCTGAGCCGGGCGCGTTGATGCTTGCCACATTGGGCGGAGTTATTTCAGTTGCGGTGATTCGTCACCGATGCAAAACAAACCGCTGTGCAGTTTGAGCTACCTGTTCGGCACGTTCGGCAGCGCCGGGCCGCGGTAGGTGTCGACCGGCTCGATAGGACCGGTGGGACGGGCGCAGGCAAGTTCTTCGGCCGGAAAGCCCATCGCGTAATAAAGGCGAAACTGCGCGCGATTGTAATCCGCCACAGTGCGATAGTAGTTGACGTACGCCTGTTGCAGTTGTTGCAGCGCGGAAACCGCTTCCTGGGGGCGATTGACCAGGCTGAGCACGTCGCCGAAGCGCTGCGTTTGCCCCAGCCCTTGCAGGTTTCCTTTGAATGAAGTCAGCGCTTGCCGCAGGCCGGTGTCTGCCTGAGTGACGCGGAGGACTGCCGAATCGACGTCGGCTTTCGCCTGCACGACCTCGGCCGCCACCTGATCTTGCACTTTGAACAGCTCGACTGTCGCCAATTGCACTTCGCCTCGCTGCTCGCGAACTTTGGCCTGGTAGCCGAAACCGAGATTCTCCAATTGCCAAATTGCCTGCGCGCTGACGTCCGCGCGGCCGGCCCATTGGTCGAGATTTCCGCCGGAACCCGCGCCGAAAATCCCTCCCTGGAAAAAGAAGTCCGGCGTGCCATTGCCCGTAATCAAAATGCTGGGAGTCAATGGTCGAAGCCTTTCACGGCGTAAGCGAACGAGCGTCGCCTGAACCAGCGCTCGGTGCGAGGCAAGCTCGGGTCGATTCGTGAGGCCAACCACGATCAGGTCGTCGACGCCCCACTCCGGCGAGATCAACGTGACCTGCAAATGGTCGGGCTCAAGCGGGATGACCACCGCGGCCGGATCGAGTCGTAGCACGCGCGTCAAGTTGGCGCTCGACACGCGCCACTGTTGCAGCGCGATCTGCGTCGATTGCTCGAGCTCCGCCTGCAAGGTTCTGGCCCGATCGATTTCGTCCGGCGCCACCAGCCCTCGGGCCAACGTTTGGACTCGCCGCGAAAGGTCGTTCGATCTCACCGTCGCGTCTGTCATCGCGGCGTACGTTCCGCGCGCCATTTGGACGTTGAAGTACGATTCGGCGGTTTGTTCCAAGGCCTCGTTACGAGCAGTTTGGGTATCGATGCGTCGCGAGCGGAGCACTTGACGCGCCACCAGCGGCTCGAAGATGGCGTCGGTCGTGGCGACGCGCAACACGGCGCTGCCGCCGGCGATAAACGTATCGGCGCTTTGGACGGCAAGATTGCCGGTCGGATTTTGGATTCCACCGGCGTGCGTGATGTAATCGACCCCCGCGTTGGCGCTAGGGAGCCAGAGGACATTGGCTTTTTGGGCTTGCGCGGCGGCGATTTGCATTCGTGCCTGGGCGACTGCGATCACCAGCGGCCGACCGTTCGAGAGCCTTAGCGCCGTGGCCAGGTTGATCGGCAACGGACGATCGGTCGTCGGCGCCGCGCCCGTGGGGAGGACGGTCGCCATGCCACTGTTGGACAACATCGGCCCTTGCAGCGGACCGTTCGCGGCGCCAGGAGCGCAAAATGGTGGAGGCGCCTGGTAAGCCGAACGCGGTCGATTTTGTGAGGGTGGATAATTTTGCGGCGTCTGAGTCTGTGCTGGCTGGTTTTGCGGTGTCTGAAAATTCTCGGGCGGGGCCGGAAGCCTGCCGTTCTGCATTCCGCCTGGCGGTGGCGACGGAATCTGCTCGACGCGCGCAGGAGGCGTGACGGGACGCACGACCTGCGCCACCGCAGGCGCGAGCGCGCCCGCGCGCACCACGCTCAAGATCAGAAGCGCAAGCGTGACCAGCATTTTCATCATGCGGCGACAGGGAACCGCCGTACGCGAGACGAACGGAGCGGGTGGCCCGACCTCGTGACTCGTCGAGGCGTTCCGGACCATGGAGCATCCCTGGCAAATACTGGTTACAACGTAAGAAATGAGCCCAACCGACCAGCTTAAGGCCAGGCAGCGCAAAACTTGCGGCGGACGCGGTAGGCTGCACGAACGCAGAATAGGGAATCGCAGCCGCTGCGGATTATTCGGCCAATGCGGATAGCATCGGAAGTCCGGAATGTGACGCTTGAACCGATAAAAGCCGCCGTTGCGACCGGTTCGACGGTTAAAGTCGGCCCAGCTTTACGCTGGTCGCAACACCGCTCTTAGTAGTGAGTTACGTTCTTTAAGCCCTCGCAATGGAGGGTCTTTCCTTTGCCTGCTCTGCTTGCATGCGCGAGCGAGTCCCCCACCGCCCGTTGTTTGCCCGCCTGCGAATGCGTCGACGGCAAGAAGCCCGCCCGGTTCGAGAGAGGTTTGCCGCGTGAATCCCGTTTTCTTTGCCATGAAGCACCCGATCACCACTTTGATGTTGGTGGTCGGTTTGGTCGGCGCTGGAGCGATGGCCCTCAATCGGATGCGCGTCGACATCTTTCCGCCGCTGAACGAGCCGCGGATCTACGTCTTCTTACAGTACGGCGGCATGAGTCCCGCGCAAATGGAAGGGCTGATCGTCAACCAGTTCGAATTGTTGTTCCAATATGTCGACGGCATCAAGGACA
Source organism: Pirellulales bacterium (assembly GCA_036493275.1). Lineage (GTDB taxonomy): Bacteria > Planctomycetota > Planctomycetia > Pirellulales > JACPPG01 > JACPPG01. The sequence continues at coordinate 2,715 of DASXPZ010000400.1, read as the reverse complement.
TCGAGTCGCACAGCATTCAGCAAGTCGCTCTGATCAAGCTTTCGTTCTTTCCCGGCACCGAGATGGGCTCCGCCGAAGGCGAAGTCGTGGCGATGGCCAACCGCGCCATGGCGCGCATGCCGCCGGGCACCTTGCCGCCGATGATCATGCGGATGGACGAAGGAAGCGTCCCGGTCGGTTACCTGGTGCTGAATAGCGAGAAAACGCCGCTGGGCCTGGTGGCCGACATCGCCCAGAACGTGATCCGGCCGCTGGTGCAATCGAACGTGCCGGGCACGGTGGCCGTTTCTCCGTTCGGACCGAACGTCCGCACGATCCTGGTCAACATCGATCCGCAAAAGCTGCAAAGCTACAACCTCACGCCGCAAGACGTCGTCGACTCGCTGATGAGCGGCAATACGATCGTCCCGGCGGGCAACTTGTATATCAAGGACCAGATGCCGCTGGTCCCCAATAACGCGTTGGTGGTCGATATCGACGAAATCGGCAAGATTCCCTTGCGATTGGGGCAGAATCTCTACATTCGCGACGTGGCTAACATCCAGGACTCGACCGACGTCAACTACGGTTACGCGCTGGTCGACGGCCGCAAAAGCGTCTACTTGCCGATCATCAAAAAAGACACCGCCTCGACGTTGACGGTCGTCGCCGACGTCTACAAGTCGCTGCAAGTCTTCAAAGACGCCGTGCCGGAAGATGTGCAAGTTCGTTTCGAATTCGACGAATCCCCCACGGTCCGCGACGCCATTAAAAGCGTGGCCTCGGAGGGGTTCATCGGCGCCACGCTGACGGGCCTGATGATCCTGATTTTTCTGCGAGACATCCGCAGCGTGGTCGTGGTGGTGCTCAATATCCCCTTGGCGCTGACCGGTTCGCTCGCCGGATTGTGGCTGACGGACAACACGATCAACATCATGTCGCTGGGCGGTATGGCGCTTTCGATCGGCATGCTCGTCGACGAGGCCACGGTTTCGATTGAGAACATTCACGTGCAGATGGGCAAAACCAACAAGTTGGCCCGTGCTGTCGAACGCGGTAGCACGCAGACCGCAGTGCCGCGATTGTTGGCGATGCTCTGCATTCTCTCGGTCTTCATTCCAGCCTTTGTAATGAAAGACCCGATGCGGGCATTGTTCATGCCGCTGGCCTTGGCCGTCGGCTTTGCGATGATTTCGTCTTATCTGCTTTCGAGCACGCTGGTGCCGATCGTTTGCGTGTGGTTGCTGAAGCATCACGAACATCGCGAAGAAGAGGAAAAGAAAGGTCTCTTCGGCCGCGTGCAGGCCAGGTTTCAGACGATTGTCAGTTTTCTGATCGGGCGACGTAGATTAGTGGTTGCCGGCTACCTGGCGCTGTGCGGCCTGGTCCTCTTCGCGGGGGGAATGATGCTCGGGACCGGGCTCTTTCCGCAGGTTGATTCCGGAGAGTATGTGCTGAAGTACAGACCTCCTTCAGGCTCCACGTTCGAGATCACGCGGCAAATGGGGGTGAAAATTCTGCAGATCATGCAGGAAGAAGCCGGGCCGGATAACATCGAGATCTGCCTTGGCTACGCCGGTCAAATCGCGCCGAACTTCGGCATGAACAACATCGTGCTGTTCATGCGCGGGCCGGACGATGGCTGGCTGCGCGTGAAACTTCGCGAGGGGAGCGGCATCAAGCTCGACGCCTTTCGCGAGCGTTTGCGGCAAGTGCTGCCGGAGAAAATCACGCCGTTTATGGAAAAGTTGTTGCAAGAATACGGCGTCTCGCCCGAGGTGGCGGCCAAGCGCGCCAAGACCTGCACTTTCGGCTTCGAGCCAGGGGATATCGTCAGCGAGGTGATGAGCTTTGGCTCGCCGACGCCGATCGAGATCGTCGTCGCCAGCCCGAACATTCCGGACGCGGTGAAGCACGCCGATCGGATTAAAGCCGAGATGCAGAAGATCGCCTGGCTGCGAGACGTGCAATTTCACGAATCGCTCAATTATCCTTCGGTCGAGGTCAACATCGACCGCGAAAAGGCGGGACTCTCAGGCGTTACCGCGCAGCAAGTGGGGAACGCGGCCATCGTGGCCACGTCGTCCAGTCGGTTTATGGCACTGAATTACTGGCAAAATCCAAAAACCGGTTTCGACTACCAGGTCGAAGTTCTCGTCCCCACGCAACGGATGACGTCGACCGACGAAGTCGCCGAGTTGCCGATCGAGCAGGTGACCAGCTCGGTGAACCTGATGGTCCGCGACGTCGCCGACGTGCGAGAATCGACGATGATGGAGCAAATCGACCGTATTTCATCGCAGCGCTACGTGAGCATCACGGCCAATGTCGAAGGGGAAGACATGGGCCGGGCGTCGCGGCAAGTCTCGGCGGCCATCGCCGCGGCCGGCGAGCCGCCGCGCGGCGTCCGCGTGATGGTGCGCGGCCAGTTGCCGCCGATGAGGGAGATGTTCAGCGGTTTGGCCACGGGGCTGGCCATCGCGATCGTGGTGATTCTGATTTTGCTGACCGCCTATTTCGAATCGCCGCGGCTGGCGATGATCTCGATTAGCGCCGTGCCGGGCGTGTTGTCCGGCATTATTTTGACGCTGTTGTTGACCCGCACGACGCTGAATCTCGAATCGTTTATGGGAACGATCATGTGCATTGGCGTTTCGGTGTCGAACTCCGTGATGCTCGTGACGTTTATGCATGAGCATTGGCGCGGCGGAATGCCCGCCGTCGAAGCCGCCGTGC
>DASXPZ010000399.1:0-3829 GCA_036493275.1 Pirellulales bacterium | reverse complement strand
GCTTAATGGAATTTCTGGCTCAGAATCTCACCCAGTTCGAGCCCGACGTGGCGGACGAAATCATGAATTTAACCAGGGAGGTCACCGATGCCGAAAGCAACATCGTCAGCGCCGAGCAGTAACTCGCAAACGATGGAACAGCTCACCAAGCGCTACCAGCAACTGAACGATCGCAAAATCAGGTCGGCGGCGAACCTCGACAACGCCAAACAACAGCTTGAAGCGATCAAGGATGAGCTCCGCCGCGCCTACGGCACCGACGACATAGCGGAGCTGCGCGCCAAGCTCGACGCGATGATGGCCGACAACGAAGCCAAACGCCAGAACTACCAGGCCGAGCTCGACACGATCGAAGGGGCCCTGGCCGCGATCGAGCAAAAAGTGGCAGCGACTGAAGATCCCAATCCGAATGGGTCGGAGTCGAAGTAAATGTCCAAGACGCCGTCGTTTACCGAGGACGAGTCGATCGCCGGCAATCAGGCCGACGAGTCCGCGCGCGCTACTGGCGATCAGCAGGGGGGCGTTCATGCCACGCCCGCGCCACTCGCCTCACCACAAGAGGCCCGTCGCCGTGCGAATCGATTGATCGACAAGCGCGACGAGCGCGTGCGAAAATCTCGCATGATGGCCGGGCGCTTCGGCGAGTTGAACGCCTACCTGGGCGTGGCCGAGCGGGTAACGGTCGCCCTGGAAAAACTGACCGAGCAGCTTTTTTTGCAACTGCTGGCCGTGGTGCAAGAAAAGCTCTCGGTTGCTCTACAAGAAATCCTCGAACAGCCGATCAGCTTCCGCGCGCAGGCCGACTTCAAACGCGGCGGCGCAACGGTCGATTTTTGGATCGAGCGCGACGGCAACAACAAGGAAGACGTCTTGCGCGGTCAGGGAGGTTCGGTGGCCAATGTGTTGAGCGTGGGGCTGCGGATGTTCGCGCTGACGACGCTCGATCCGAAGGAGCACCGGCGATTTCTGGTTCTCGACGAGCAAGATTGCTGGCTGCGGCCCGACCTCGTGCCGCGACTGGTGAAGATCGTTAGCGAGGCGGGGTGTGCGCTCGACTTCCAGGTCCTCATGATCAGCCATCACGACGTGGCGCTGTTCGAGCGCTACGCTCAGCGAATCTATCAATTCAGCTTGAACTCCGAGGGGAGCGTCGACGTGCGGCCAATCGATACCTCCGCGCCTGAGCCGGACATGGGCGAGTGAGACCGAATCATTTCGATCAGCCGCGGTGTTTGCCGTTTTGCAGGCTATCGATCAGGCGCTGCATAGAATCGAGATAGGCGCGCAGCGCCTTGCGTCCGCCGGCGGTCAGGCGGTACGTTGTTTTCGGCCGGCGGCCGACGAACGATTTGCGACAGGTGACATAGTTGGCCTCTTCGAGCTTGCGAAGATGAATGCCGAGCGCGCCGTCGGCGACGTCCAGCCGCTTTTTCAGCGTGGTGAAATCGAGCGCTCCGTCCATTTCGAGCGCGGTGACCACGCCCAAGCGGATCGGGCCGTGGACCAGCGTGTCGAGTCCGTTGAAATCAATCGGCGACGTGGACATTCGTCTTCTCCGCGCGCTCGCGTCGCAAGCGCAGGGCTTGCAGGGCCGCGGTAAGGAGCGAGCCGTAGAAAATCGTCATGCCGATCCCCGTCAGTTTCTGCGGCATGGTTTCGCACCAGGGGAGCACCAGCCCGAGGGCCATGATCGGCAGCCCAATCCCGAGGTAAGAGAGCCGGTTCCGCTGGGCAACGGCGGTGATCGTCACGCCGAGCCCGATGACGAAGACGGCGCCTTCTTGCGGCAGGATGACGGCCCGATCGACCGCGGCAGCCCACGCCTTATCGGCCAGCGACGCCAAGAAGAAAACGCCTCCGGCGATGAGCGAATAGCGGTACTCGCGCCACGCCGACGGCGCGACACTTCGGCGCTTGTAAGAGATGAAGACCGTAACCAGCAGCATGGGAATTAGCAACCAGACAGGCCCAAGTAGGAGCCAGCGCGGTTCGCTCGGCGCAAAAGTCGTCCAGATCGCCAGCAACAGGCCCCACGCGGCAAACACCAGGGTTCCGATCACTTCGAACCGGCCGAACGGCAGATCAACGCCGACGGCCTGCCGGAGAACTTGCTGATCAGCCCGTAAGCGATCCCAATCGGCGGATTCCATGACAAACCCCTTTGAAGAGAGAGTCCGATCTGAAAGATTGAAGCAGCGATTACTATTTTTTTGTGATAACTCCTAAATCAAGAGTATCGGATTGCGAAGCGGGGGTCAAGAGATTGCTATTGCCGAACAAGGGTGATTGTGGCAGTGCTCCGCGGCGGGGCTGCTGAGCAATGCGGCGCACCCCCACTCACCGGCCTCCAGAGGCCGACTACGGATTATTCCGCCGCGATGGGCGAAATCAGTTCGCCGATCCCGGCGATCCGGGCCGAGAGCGAGTCGCCCGGCTTCAGATAGGCGCCGGTCGTGTTGCCGACGCCCGACGGAGTGCCGGTCGAGATGATGTCGCCCGGCTCAAGCGTGACCAGGTTCGAGATGAACTCGATCACCGCCGCCACCGGAAAAATCTGCTGCCCCGTCGAGCCGTGCTGCCGCGTCTGGCCGTTGAGCTTCAGCTCCATTTCGAGATCTTGCGGATCGGCGATCGCGTCAGCCGACGTGACGCATGGCCCGCAAGGGCAGAAACTGTCGTGCCACTTGCCGTGCAGCCAATCGAAGAAAACGTCTTTCTCGCGTTTCTTCCGTTCCGGGTTGGGGTGAAACTTGCGGTTCGAGATGTCATTGACCACGGTGTAACCGGCGACGAATGAGAGCGCGTCGGCCTCTTTCACGGACTTCGCCTTGCGGCCGATCACTATCGCTAGTTCCAATTCCCAATCGATGGCGCCGGGCGAGACCTTCGGGATCTTCACCGGGTCGCCCGGATGGGTGAGCGTGGTCGTCGGGGGTTTCATGAAGACGTAGGGGAAAGTCTCGGCGCGCTCGGCGGCGGTTCCGCCCCCTTCCTTGATGTGCTCGGCGTAGTTGCCGGCCAGCAGAAAGATCTTGTTGGGGCGCGGGATCGGCACGAGCAACTTCGCGCCGGCCGTGGGAAGGCGCTTCAATTGCTTGGCCGACGCGCCTTCTCGCGCCAGCCAGGCGGCGATCTTTTTCGCCGTGGCGTTGGCGGCGCCGCCGGGCAACAGGGGCAATAAGTCATCCCCCGCCGGCAGTTCTGCCCGCTCATGCGTGGCGTCGGCGTAGGCGCGGGCCGCCTCGACGACCGGCACAATCTGTTGCTCGTCGTAAAAACCCACGTGGGGCTGGTTGTTGTCGAGATATCGGCAGACTCGCATCGCGTTTCCCCCCTGGCCGCAGCAACGCGCGGCGCTCTACGAAGTCGACAGTCGGGCGCCAGCTTCGCCAGCGCGGAGGCCCGCAATTATTTCTTAGCCACGGCTGCTTGCGCGGCGGCCAACCGGGCAACCGGCACGCGGAATGGAGAGCAGCTCACGTAGTCCAATCCAATTGCGTCGCAGAAATGGACCGTCGTCGGATCGCCGCCATGCTCACCGCAGATGCCGATCTTCAAGTTCGGACGCGCCTTGCGACCGCCGGCGATGGCGAGCTTCATCAACTCGCCCACGCCGTTCTGGTCGATCGTCTGGAATGGATCGTTCGGCACGATGTCGTGCTCGCGGTAGTAGTTGATATACCCGGCGTAGTCGTCGCGGCTCATGCCAAGGGCCGTCTGCGTCAAGTCGTTGGTGCCAAAGCTGAAGAACTCGGCCCGCTTGGCGATCTGCTCCGCCGCCACGCAGGCTCGCGGAACTTCGATCATCGTGCCAACCAGGTACTCGACC
>DASXPZ010000398.1:0-3518 GCA_036493275.1 Pirellulales bacterium | reverse complement strand
CTAGGCGCGCCACCAATAAAATCGGAATGGTCTTCGCGATTATACACGCAGCATTCCTGGAATTTCTGGAATTGACCCGGTTTCGTGGACGGTGGCGAAGTGGGGCTGAGCCGATAGAGCCACGCGACCACAAATGGGCCGTCGTCGAAGCCGTCCTGCCGCCCGCGCGAGACGCGCCAGGCCGTCTCAAAATCGGGCGCACACCCTACACAGGGGTTCGAGAGGGGGCGACGCGCCTAAAGTTGTGAGCCAAGGAGCACACGCAATGGTGAAGCGGCGCGCCGTACTTGTCTTTTCAATGGTAGTGACAGCGTTAATTGCTGCCGGCTGTGCGGCGTCTGCAGCCCCTGAGTCCTCAGCCTCTGAACCGGCATCGCCTATGATAAAGACCGGCGGTCTCAATAGAGTAGTCAAGACCGATGGTCCGATTTGTGAGACTCATGACGAACTGGTAGCGGCCGCCTACGTATATGACGGCGGTCACACGCCCGACGTGTCCGGCTGCACGGCGCTCGCCAGGGGAAAAGAGGTTAAGGTCTTGGTTCCAACGTTCGCCGGCGATACCAATGCGGTCCAAATCGACACCCAGGGCCACATCGGCTGGACGAAGTCTTACTACCTCGACGAGTCAGTTCAATGAAGTACGAAGGCGGCGACGCCACTGGCAAGCGCCGCAGCTAACGCGACCATCGTCGCTCGGTTCATCTCGCGAGAATCGGATGGAAGCCGGCCCCGCGTCCGGCCTCTATTGCGGATGCTTCGCCTTCTCGTGCGACACGCGGGCCGACGTGATCTCGTCGGAGCTGATGTCGAGCCCGAGTGCCTTGATCGAAATCTCGAACCGCTCCTGCATCGTGGCGTCGTCTTCGGTGAAGTTGCGCGCAAGGCAGCAGTACTCGAGCGACATCCCGTTGGGATCCTTAAAGTAGATCGACCTCGCCCATCCGTGGTCGACCACGTCCGTCACCTGCACGCCCTTGTCGATTAGTTCGCGGCGCTTGTCTTCGAGCGCCGGCGGCGACCCGGCCTCAAAGGCGAAATGATAAAAGGCCGCCGGCGTGCCGAGTCCGCGATTGATTCCGGCGTCGTACTCCACCGGAACTCCGGGAATCCCGCGCGGTTCCATGAAGGCCAGCAACTGGTCGCGGCCGGTGTCAAAGAAAATATGGCGGATAGCGCCGCCTTCCTTGATTTTGATCGTATCCGCGACCACTACTTTGAAACCGAGAATCTTCTCGTAGAACTCGCGCGTCTTGTCAAGGTCAAGCGTCGAAAGCCCGACGTGGGAGAACCCTTTGTTGGTCATTAGCGGAACCTCCTGCCTAAACGATTGGGCCAGCGTATTGCGGAGTCAAGCCATTGCCCGAAAACGGTTGCGTTGCTCCAGGATGGCGCCCGTTGGTGATTGTCATGAGTAACACTCGGGCCCTCGGCCAACAAGCGCCCGGGCAAGTCGCATCGCGCCTGATGCTGGCCGTTCCTGAACGCTGCGTGCTAGATCGTTCGCTCGGCGAACATTGATAAACCGCCTGATGGAAGGGGAGACAACGATGCCATCCAAACGCTCAGCTTCCGGGCCGACGCCTTTGCAGACGTACGAGGACCTGTTGAACTTTGCCTGGGGAGGCCTGGCTCTGAGCGCGGCGGTCGAGCTCGACCTCTTCAGCCATATCGCGGCCGGCAGCACCAGCGCAGAGCAAGTGGCGGCCGCGGCCGGCGCCTCCGCGCACGGGACGCGGCGGCTGCTCGACGCGCTCTGCGGGATGGGGTACCTGAAGAAAACCGGGCAGAACTACAACCTTCAGCGCAGCGCCGCCGAACATCTGGTGCGCGGCAAGCCGCTTTATATGGGCGACGCTGCGATGATCGGAAAAATGCTGATGGGACCGTGGTCGATGCTGACCGAGGTGGTCAAAAGCGGCAGCCCCGTCCACAGCGGCGCGTCGGCGGAGGAACGCGGGGCGTTCTTCGCCAAGCTGGTCCCCGCGATCTTCCCGGCCAGCTTCCTTGCGGCCACCGCGATGGTGAAACGCCTGCCCCCAGCGACCCGGCGCAGGATCGGCCGCATCCTCGATATCGGCGCCGGCGCGGCCGCGTGGTCGATTCCGTTCGCGAAGGCGCTCAAGCGCGCGCGCGTGACCGTGGCCGACTTCCCGGCGGTCACACAAGTCACCCGGCAATACGCCGAGCGCTGGGGCGTCGCCGACCGCTTCGACTATCTCGAGGGCGACTTCCGCGAGGTCGATTTCGGAAACGGCATATTCGACCTTGCCATCCTGGGCCATATCGTCCATGGCGAGGGCGCCGACTGGAGCAAGCGCCTGCTCAAGCGGACCTGTGAGGCGCTCACCGACGGCGGCATGCTTCTGATCGGCGAGTTCGTGCCCAATGACGAGCGCAGCGGACCTGCGGGGCCGCTCCTGTTCGGCCTCAACATGCTGATCAATACACCGACGGGCGACGTCTTCACGATGCGCGAGTATCGCGAATGGCTCAAGCAAGCCGGGTTCAGGAAAGTGGCGACGATACCGGCGCCGCAGCACGTCTCGCCATTGATTCTCGCAACCAAATGACAGCCGCCCGGCCAGCCTGACGATCCAGGTCAAAGTTGCGCCGAAGACCGCGGCGCGGCGATTTTTCCAGCCTTCAACCTCGCCGCTTAACTCTGAAGTAATTGTCGGGCGCAGCCGCGGCGCGCAAGTTTTGACTCGTGGCGCGAAAACCGCCCAGCAGGGCCGCGCCTGGAAAGTCGTTGGCGCGCACTTTTCTCCGCTGCCGAGAGAGTAAAGTTCTCGCGCCACTACGCAGTCAATACAAACATGAAGGAGCGATCTTTATGAACGAGATGCATGAAGAAAAGACCCAGACCGCGGGTCACACGTCTGGGGCCGCCGGTCATACCTCCCGGGCCGATACTCACACCTCTGAGCTGATGCGGCGATTCAACCAGGCGTTTCAGCGTCATGATCCCGACGCTCTGACGGAACTGGTGGCGGAGGACTGCGTTATCGAGAACGCCGGGCCAGCGCGCTGGCGGGAACCGGAACTCGAAGCGCCGCATGAATTGATCCTGCCGATGGTACTGAAACTGGATGGCGGCGTCGCGCGGATGTTCAGCACGGTCACAACCGTCGCCACGCCTCACGACGTCACGCTGCAGGAATTGCACGTCGAGGTTTTCTATCCCGCTGACGAGGAGACGGAATCAGTCCTTCAGGCCTATGAGCAGCGCCTGAAATGAGCTTCCAGTAGCGCTGCGGGTGATCGGGGAGCGTGTTCACGATACAATGTGGCGCCTCACAAATTCACTGAAGCAGCGGAGCGAGGAGACCGATCATGGCTAAGCGCACCAACGTCGTCCCCAAACAGATGGAAGCGATCAAACAGCGCTTCCATTACAATCCCGGCGTGAAGGCCGGCAACCTGCTATTCATCGCCGGACAGGTGGGACGCGACGCAAACCTCAACGTGGTCGAGGGCAAGGAGGCGCAATTCGTCCAGGCCTTCGAAAATCTGAA
>DASXPZ010000397.1:0-3233 GCA_036493275.1 Pirellulales bacterium | reverse complement strand
CATGGTTGCGAAACGAACGGCAAAGTCACTCTTTGATAAAGTCCGCGTCCGAATGGTTAGGACCTGTTCCGGAAACAGCGCGTGTGCCATCGTGGAGACGAATGCTGGGGGACGAAGCCATCGTCAAAATCGGCTTGGCGACGGGATCGAACCAGGCAGACCTGGACCGCGCCAAAAAACTCTTCCCCGAGGCCGATGTGATGATCCTGTCGCAGGGAAACGGAAGAGGCGGATTCATGTAAATTCGGCCACGAATCCGCTGATGCGTCATTTCCCCCCGCAATACAATCGTGAGAAACCACCGAAGGGCCTTCCATGCCGGTCAATAGCTTCCATCATTCGCGCGAAGTCCGGCAGTGACCGGCTTAGCCGGTCGACCTTACAGACGACCACGCAGTCGATCTTGCCCGCTTCGAACTGCGCCATCAGCCGTTTGACGGCTGGCCGGTCGAGACCTCCGGCTGAATCCGCCGTCGTCGTACTTCTCGGCAGAGCCAACCTTCGCCCGCCTGGCTCTTGATGTAAGCCTCGCCTGCGTCACGTTGAGCGTCGAGCGTATTGAACTCTTGCTCGAGCCCTTCTTCGTGGCTCTTGCGCGTATAAATCGCGCAGCGGACCTTTTGAGTAGTCCGTTTTGGTTTCGTCGAGGGCGCTGAGGTTTTTGTGGCCGGCAGTTGGCTTTGCAGCTGCGGCTCCGCGCGAGCTTTTGGGCTTGGCCTTCGCAGTCGGTGGGCTGGTCTTCGTTTGTGGGGCCGTTTGGTCCTTGCCTCGCTCCGCGGTCGACTTCGGGTTGGAACGTTTGGTCAGACTCTTCTTGGTCGTCGTCATACTCTGCTTGTCTCCAACTCTCGCCCACCGCGGCGCCTTTGCCGACGATCGGCAATTTGCATCGCAGCGCAAGCAGGAGACAGTTACCTCGGGTCGCGCGACACATCCAGTCCATTCTGGCGGTTTCGGTCAGCCGAAATCTGTTCGCGCCGTCGGTCTGTTCGCCGGATTGCAGTTCGACCGTTTGACGAAGGGAGAAGCACTGGCGCACTGGCGGCAGGTGGTCGCCCCATCTACAATCCCCCTCTTAAGGCGGGCCCTTTTCGACGGGGCCGCGGCTGCGGAAGCGAGCGATATGCCACCCGTCGTGATCGAAAATCCGATTCTCAACTCCCCCTTCGCGGAGCCGGCGCGCCATTTTCGCTTTGGGGAGGAGGGTATCACCGACGAGATCGTCGAAGCCCGCCGGATCAGCTCCTACTTCGTCCCCATCGCCCAGCCCAAAAAAAGTGGCAGCAAGCAAACGCGATTCGACACGGAGTGGACTAACGATCGGCTCAAAGAGAGCAAGTTCATCAACCAGGTCCGCGCTCGGGTTGCCCTGTGGCGCGAAGGACGTCGGCCCGGCGTCACGCGCGTCACGGCCGGCTTGCTCGACTACTGGACCAACCCGGACCGCGAGCGCAAGCTCTTCTTCTGCCAGATCGAGGCCCTGGAAACGGCCATCTACCTGACCGAGGCCGCCAAAAAATACGGCGACGCCTGGATCGAAAACGACCTGGCCCGCTTCAATCAAGAAGCCAATCCGCTGCTATCGCGCGTGGCGTTCAAGATGGCCACCGGCAGCGGCAAAACGGTCGTGATGGCGATGCTCATTGCCTGGCAGGCCCTCAATAAGTTGGCCAACCCGCAAGACGCCCGCTTTTCCGACACGTTTCTGATCGTCACGCCCGGCATCACCATCCGCGACCGCCTGCGCGTGCTGCTGCCGAACGATCCGGAGAACTACTACCGCCAGCGAGACGTCCTGCCGGCCTACCAGCACGAAGAGTTGGGCCGGGCCAAGATCGTCATCAGCAATTACCACGCGTTCCAACTTCGCGAACGGGTCAAGGCGGGCAAACTCACGAAGGAAATCCTGGCCGACGGCCGCCCGAATCCATTTCTGGAAACGCCCGACCAGATGGTCCGTCGCGTCTGCCGCGAGCTGGGGAACAAGAAGAACGTGATCGTCATCAACGACGAGGCGCACCATTGCTATCGCAAGCGTCCGACCGAGGAAGAGCCCAAGCTCACCGGCGAAGAACGCACCGAAGCCGAAAAACGCAATAAGAGCGCCCATATCTGGCTCTCCGGCCTGGAAGCGGTCAAACAAAAGATCGGCGTCCGCGCCGTCTACGACCTCTCGGCCACCCCGTTCTTCCTTCGCGGATCGGGCCAGCCCGAAGGAACGCTCTTCCCCTGGGTCGTGTCCGACTTTTCGCTGATCGACGCGATCGAGTCGGGCATCGTCAAGGTGCCGCGCGTGCCCGTGGCCGATGACTCAATGCAGGGCGACCAGCCGACGTACCGCGACCTTTGGCCGCGCATTCGCGACCATCTGCCCAAAAAAGGGCGCAAAACCGACGCGATTACCGGCGAGCCAAAGCTGCCGGCTGAGTTGCAAGGCGCCTTGCACAGTCTGTACGGCAACTATGAAAAATCGTACCGCGCCTGGGAGCAGAACGCCGAAGCGCAGGCTCGCGGCCGCACGCCGCCGGTGTTCATCGTGGTCTGCAACAACACCAACGTCTCCAAGATGGTGTTCGACTACGTCGCCGGCTGGGAGAAACCAATCGGCGACGCCATGTTCGCGCAGGCCGGCGCGTTCGACGTCTTCCGCAATGACGATGGCCGCGGCGGCTGGCGTCATCGCCCCAACACCATCTTGATCGACAGCGAGCAGCTCGAATCGGGCGACGCCATGAGCGCCGATTTCAAGCAGATGGCCGCCAAGGAGATCGAAGAGTTCAAGGCCGAGTATCGAGCCCGCTTCCCTGGCCGCGACACCGACAGCCTGACCGACGAAGACCTGCTGCGCGAAGTCATGAATACCGTCGGCAAGCCGGGCAAGCTGGGGGAGCACATCAAGTGCGTCGTCAGCGTCTCGATGCTCACCGAAGGGTGGGACGCCAACACCGTCACGCACATACTGGGGGTGCGCGCGTTCGGCACGCAGCTCCTCTGCGAGCAAGTCGTCGGCCGGGGACTGCGGCGGATGAGCTATAGCGTGAACGACCAAGGACTGTTCGATCCCGAATACGCCGAGGTCTACGGCGTCCCGTTCTCGTTCATTCCCTGCTCAGGCGCCACCGCCGATCCAAAACCCGGGCCGACGCCGACTCGCGTTCGAGCGCTCCCTGAGCGGAGCGAATGCGAGATCACGTTCCCGCGGCTGCTCGGCTATCGGTACGACATCGTCGACG
>DASXPZ010000396.1:0-3261 GCA_036493275.1 Pirellulales bacterium | reverse complement strand
TTTCGAGCGACTCTTGATGCCGCCCAAAATCGTCGAACCAGATCAATGTCGACGGCAGGTCGATAAAGGCGATTCCTCGTTCGCAGGCCACTTGCAGCGCGGCCGGTGGGCGATAGGTGAGCGCTTCGTGCCAGGCGGATTGCATGTAGCGGCCGCAACTGATCTGGGCCGTTGCCCCGGCGCCTGGTCCCTGCGCTCCCGAAAAATCGAGACTCATCATCTGGTAATCGTCTTCGAGCGCGCTGTCGACCGCCATGTGCCGCAGACCAACGACCGAAGTCGGCGCATGCCCGACGACGTACGTGCACCAGTCGACTAGCTCAATCAAGTCGCTCGTGGGCGAGCCGGTCGCGTGGGCCCGCAGCCCTACGCCCGGCGTTTCGACCGGCACGCGTGTGTGACAGAACAGTAGTCGCGGCGCTCCCAACCGTGTGGCGATCAGCTCCTTCAGCCGCAACGTGGCAGGAGATTGCCGGCGTGGAAACTCAGCCATGAAGGCGACCCCGGCCCGCTCGACGTATTCCTTCACCTGCCGGGCTTGCTCCAGGTCGAGCTCCATGCTGAACGCGCAGTAGATCGCCTTGCCGGCGTCGCAGGCGGCCAGCATCGGCAGGCAACCATACCATTGCGGCGAGAGCATCAGGACGGCGTCGATGTCCTCGCGCGCGGCGAGCGCGCGAAATCCATCAACCTGCTGGGCGCCGAACTCGCGGGCGGCTTGCTCCGCTCGCAGCGCCACCTGATCGAACACTGCGCGGACCTCGAAGCGGTCGCTTAGCGCCCGCAGCGCGGCTCGGTGTCGGACTTCCCATTGATTGCCCAGACCGACAAGGCCGACGCGAAGCTTCATTCCAAGATCGATCAGTAAGCGGAAAAGGACCGGCAGCGCCGCGTTCGGACGCCAAACGTCGAGCAATTATAGCCGTTTGTCGCCCGATGTCTCAACTGAATAGCTTGCGAACGAGCTATATTTAGAGCGCGGTTGCGCGCGGATACCTGGCCCTCAACGGTTGGATCGTTTTATGCCCCCACTGGTCGCATGGCGAACCTGCAAGCGGATCTTGCTGTTGTTTTGGGCCGTCTGGCTGACGCTGGTCGTAGCGACCAATCTGGCCGACGCGGCGCGAGCGGCCGGCCTGATTGCGGCCGATTTCCCCTTCGCCTCGGGCAATTACGCCACCATGCTTGAGGTTACGGCGCCTGTGGGCGTGCCAGTCTGGGCGACAGCCGGTTTGTTTGCCGGCGTGATTGTGTGGGAAACGGCGAGCATGCTTTTGTTCTGGATCGCGGCGCTCCGTTATCCCAACGCCGAAGCCCGGCGGAAGCTGCTTCCTCTGACATTTACGGTTGGGCTGAGTTTGTGGGCGGCCTTCCAGATCGCCTGCGAAGCGATGCCGTCGCCACTGGCGTACCAACTCGCCGGAACTCACCGCCTGTTATTCACAGAGCAACTGGCCACTTTACTGGCGATCATTCTGCTACCTGATGATTGAACCGTTCATGTCTACCATGCAGCAGTGAATCAGTCGCCCATCTGCGCCAGCGGGAGTGCGAGGCTCCCGCCGAGCAAAGAAGCGCCGATGGATTCCCATTCGCAGAAACGGCGATTGAAGAATTCACGAGCCAACGGACTCACGATTACGCTGAGAACCAATTCATGGAATCAAAATCGCCAGCAATCAGCGCCGACCGCCGTCAATTCCTCACCGGCCTGACGCTCGGCGGTCTGGGAGGCGCGATCGCCGGCGCGGCCGCGGGTTGGACAGCGCGGCAAGACGAAGAAGACAAGCTTACGGCGCCCGTTCTCGGCAAGACGAATCAGGCGGACACAAGCGAAAAAGAAAAAACAGTCAACTCGAAGCTCGACCACGAGCGCTACATGCGGTTGGCAATCGAGCAAGCCCGCAACGTGCCGCAGCTCCCCTTTGGCGCGGTGATTGTCGATAGCCGCAGCGGCGAAGTTTTGGCAGACGGCTACAACCGGTCGGGCGAAAACCCGACGTTCCACGGCGAGATCGACGTGATCAACCGCCTGGCGGCAAAAGGACCGCGCAAAGATTGGTCGCCGCTCGCGCTCTACACCACGGCCGAGCCATGCCCCATGTGCCAGGGAGCCATCGAATGGGCCGGCATCGGGCTGGTTGTGTTCGGAACTTCGATCGAGATGCTACAGAAACTCGGCTGGTGGCAGATCGATATTCGCGCGGCCGAAGTCATCCGCCGCACGCCGTTTCGCAAGACGCAACAAATAGCAGGCGTACTAGCCGACGAGTGCGACGCCTTGTTTCGCGCCGTGCCCCGCCGCGAATTCCGCGAGAAGGCCAAGGAAAACGGCTGATCGGGCTCAAAGTCAAAAAAACTTTGCGTGAGCTGACTCGCAGCATTAGGCTGGTGGGCGACCTGCCGAGAGTCCGCGCCCCTCGCCACCCCGCCCCGAAACTCAGGAGTCCCACCATGTCTGACTCGCATCGCCGAGATTTTTTGAAGCACGCCGGAATCGGAGTCGCCGCCGCTACAGCAGCCAGCCTTGCCGCTGTCGGGCGAGCCGACGAAACTAAGGATGAGAAATCGGCTGCCAAGTCAGACGCCGGCGGCACAATCGTGATGGGCTGGATCGGCTGCGGCGGCCAGGCGACCAACCTGCTGAAGTCGTTCGCCGCCCAGCCCGACGTCGCCGTGGCCTACGTCTGCGATCCCGAGACCGCCCGCGCCGCGGCCGCCGCGCAAGTGGCCGAGAGCCTGACAGGCAAGGCCCCGCAGATCGTCGCCGACATGCGGCGGGTCCTCGAAGACAAATCAGTCGACGCCGTTTGCGTGGCGACGCCCGACCATTGGCACGCGCCGGCCGCCATCCTGGCCTGCGACGCGGGCAAGCACGTCTATGTCGAAAAGCCCTGCTCGCACAACATTCGTGAGGGGCGACTCATGGTCGAGGCCGCGCGGCGCAACAAGCGCGTCGTGCAGGTCGGCACGCAAAGCCGCAGCTCGCCTTCGACAATGGAAGCCATGAAGCTGCTGCGCGACGGCGCGATCGGCGAGATCCTGGTCGCCAAGGCCTGGAATAGCCAGCGCCGGGCGAACATCGGCCACGGCGCGCCCGGCCCTCAGCCCGATGGGCTCGATTTCGATCTCTGGCTTGGGCCCGCGCCGGTCGTTCCGTTTCAGGCCAACCGGATTCATTACGGCTGGCACTGGTGGTACGACTTCGGCACGGGCGACATGGGGAACGACGGCGTTCACGATATCGACATCGCTCGCTGG
>DASXPZ010000395.1:0-15452 GCA_036493275.1 Pirellulales bacterium | reverse complement strand
AAGAAGCCGAAGCCCTCTTGCAACAATCCATCGAGACGTATCAGCGGATCATCGAGGTCAGTCCTATGGTCGCGCGATATCAAACGGAGCTGGCCTTCGTCTGCGCGGATCAATCGATCGTGCTCCGCAGAACCGGCCGGGCGGCCGAAGCCGAGACCCTGCTCAATCGAGCCCTGGCAATCTGCGAAAAACGCGTCGCAGAGGATCGCGACGAGGGACGGCGCGCCGCGGACCTGGCCATGGTGCTCGGTATCGGCGGCGGCCTTTGGAACCATATCGGAGACAAGGCGAAAGCCAACGAATCACATCAACGAGCAATGGAGATCTACGACAAGCTCGTCCGCGAGAATCCGAATGCCACAGATCATCTGACACAACTGGCCAGATCCCTGTACAACCTGGGGTCTACTCTGAACAATGCGGGCCAATTGGCCGAAGCAGAGACTGTACAAAAACGCGCTCTGGAAATCCACGAACAGATTCTCAACATTGCGCCGGACGTCGTACGCAACCAGCGCAATGTCGCGAACTCGAAAGTTCTGCTGGGCATCATCTATCGGCAAACCCATCGCACGAAGGAAGCCGAGGCACTCCACCTGCGCGCCATTGAGATGCTCGAAAAGCTCATCCAAGACAACTCCTCCGCCGCGGATCTCGCCGAGGGACTTGCCAGCGCCTACAACGCCCTGGGCAATGTGCGAAGCGACCTCGGTCAGCGAGACCAGGCCGCCGAATCGTTCAAACGAGCGATCTCGATCTGGGAAAAGTCCGTCGCACAGAATCCTCTGGCAGTCGAAGAGCAAAAGTCGATCGCCAATACTTGCCTGGCGCTCGGAACGCATTACCGACAGCATGGCGATCCCGCGGAAGCCACGCTCTGGTCGAAAAATGCGATTGCGGTGCTCGAAAAGCTGGCTAACTCGAATTCCAGTGTCGCGGATTATCAGGATCGGCTGGGAGGCGCCTACACCGAGCTAGGCCGGGCTGAGAATCAAAGCGGTCGCCATGCAGAAGCCGAGGCGTCACACGCCCGGTCGATCGAGATCTACGAGCGCTTGCTGCGCGAGGCGCCGACTAATGACTCATACCAGAACGGCTTGTCCAACGCGCACACCAACATCGGCATAGCGCAACAGGCGCTTGGAAAACTCCCGGAAGCGAGCGCCAGCATTGAGAAGTCGCTTGCGATCAAGGAACAGCTCGCGGAACAAAAGCCCGAGATCGCAAATTACCGCGATAACCTGGCCAGGACACACAACGCCATCGGCGATCTGCGCAGAGCCATCGGCAGGCCTGACGAGTCAGAAGCCTCTTATCAACGCTCGCGCGAGATCTTCGCCAAACTGGTCGAGGAGAATCCGGAAATCGCTCAATATCGTAAATCGCTCGCCTCGGACTACATGGCGATCAGCGCATTGCAGAATCAGTTGGGACACGACGACGATGCGCAGAAGTCGCTGGGCCAGGCGCGTGAAATCGCCGAAAAGCTCGTCGCTGCAGACGCCGCCAATCCCGCCCACCTGCGACTGCTCGGCGACGTATTTCTCCAATTGACGGAGCTCGAGGCGAAACGCGAGGCGCTCGGCGTCGATGATAAGCCGGCGCTCCGCGCGATCGGGATCTTCGAGAAGCTCACCGAGGCCGATCCAAAAAGCCTGGACGACCTGAATAAGTTAAGGAACGCGCTTTATCGAGCGATCGTCGCGCAGGAGGCTGCCGGCCGCAAGGCCGACGCCGAAAAGAGAATCGAGCAGGTCTTGCCAGTGAGCCAGCGAATCGCGGAGGCGGACCCCAGCTCTGTAAATCGATTGATGCTGCTCAACGTCCTCTTCAAAGTGGGGGATGGGCGAATGCGGGCCGGAAAAAGCGCCGAGGCCAAACAAGCGTTGCTTCAGGGAGTCGATGTCGGCGAGAAGCTGATGGCAGAGAAGTTTGTCAATGCAGACAGCCTGGCGTTTCTCTCCGACTGCTACAACCATGTTGCTTACTTGCATTCTGCCCAGGCGGAGCACGACGAAGCGGAGAAATCTGCCCAACGCGCGGTTGAGTTGACCCGGGAGCTTGCCAAGCTCGATCCCAGCAAGGAGCCCGCGGCGGCCTCTCGCTACGATACGCTGGCCGACGTGCAAAAGGAGGCCGGCCGCACAGCCGAGGCTGAAGTCTCTTATATGAAATGCCTGGAACTGTTCGACAAGTACATGAAAGACAATCCTGCAAACCCACTTATGCTCCAGGATGCGAGCGACACCTGCGACGACCTCGTCAAATTGCTGAAAGAGACGGGAAAGAAGAAGGAAGCGGAGAAATTCGTCGCCAAGGGCAAGGCCATCCGCGCAAAGATCGTCAAGCAACCGTAGCAGATGGTTGATCGTCGCGAGGATTCCGGCCGCTCCGCTGGATCGACGGCATTCCCTCTTCCCTCGCGCGCAGCGTTTTGCGTCCGAATTATGGGCGTTTCGTGTGGCCGCGATTAGATCTTTGTGATTTGCCCGAATCGGGGTGAAACTGCAATTCCGTTATTTGCGAAGGCTACGGTATTCTGCGCGCCAGGCGCTCACCTCGTGGCTGAAAACAAGGGGGCTTGCGATGAAGATCTTTTACGGCGTCTGCGGCGAAGGGATGGGACACGCCGGTCGTTCGCTCGCGCTGATCGAACGACTCGCGGCGCTCGGCCATCGCGTGACGATCTTTACCTTCGCTGACGCGCTCCGCTTGCTCAACGCGGCAGGCTATTCCCCGGTCGCCATCGACGGCCTGCAATTCAGCATCGCGAAACATGGGGGCGTGAGTCCGCTGCGGAGTTGCGGCAATCTGGCCAGTTATCTGCGAAATCGCCACAAGTCGCTCGACGTGATTCGCCAGGTCGCGCTGGCCGAGCAGCCCGACCTGGTGATTACTGATTTCGAGCCGCTCACGGCGCTCGCGGCCGCGTCGTTGCGAATTCCTTGCGTCAGCGTCGACAATCAACACCGCTTCTGTCACCCACTGGGGCGCGATTTTCCCTGGTTCCTGCAATGCTATAGTCGCCTGGCGGGCGTTTTTGTGCGGGGCTGGATTCGCGGTCCGCGCCAGTGCATCGTGGCGGTGTTCCACGATTGCCCGGCGAGTCGGCACTATCAGCATGTCGACGTTTTATTGCGAGAGCGCATCGCCAGCGTGCAACCGAGCGACGGCAATCACATTCTGCTGTACGGCCGCGGCGAGTTGGGTCGCAGAATCGCGCTGGCCGCCAGCGGTGTATCGGAGCAATTCGTGGCCTTCGGCTTCGATGGTCCGCCGGCGCCGAATATCGAATACCGGCCGACCGACAACGCCGCGTTCGTCTCGGCGCTTGCTTCGTGCAGAGCGGTGATCACCTCGGCCGGACAGCAATTGATCGGCGAGGCGCGCTACTTCGGCAAGCCGCTGCTGGTCGTGCCGATGCCGAAGCAGCACGAGCAAGAGATCAACGCCCGCTATGCCAGGCAGGAAGGCCTGGGCGACTATTGTCCGCTGGCGGAACTTTCGCCTGAGCGGATTGAGGATTTTTTACGGCGCCGATTTACCCGTCACCGGCCCGGCAACGGCGTCGACCAGACGCTCGACCTTATGGGGATCAGTCATGGAAAAGTCGCGTAGAAGAGTGCGGAGCATTTTTGTTTCCGACGTCCACCTGGGATGCCGGCACAGCAAGGCCGACTTGCTGCTGGCGTTTCTCAAGCGACATTCGTGCGACTATTTGTACCTGGTGGGAGACATCATCGACGGCTGGAAGATGAAGCGCGGCTTTCGTTGGAACGACACCTCAACGCTGTTGGTCCGGCGAATTTTCGGCATGGTCAAGCACGGCGCCACCGTCCGCTACGTGGCCGGCAATCACGACGAGTTCTTGCGAAACTACATGGAAGAATTCCAAACGGCGCTCACCGGGCATATCGAAATCGCCGACGAGTTCGTGCATTACACCGCCGACCACCGCCGCCTGCTGGTGATCCACGGCGATATTTTCGACGCCGTTTCGATCAACATGCCGTGGCTCACGCATCTCGGCGATCGCGCGTATTCCGGACTGCTCACGGCCAACACCACCGCCAACTGGCTACGCCGTAAGCTCGGTTGGAAGTACAAATCGTACAGCCTGTATATGAAGCAGAACGTCAAGCGCGCCATGAATTACGTCAACAGCTTCGAAGAAATGATGGCCATGCACACTCGGCGGCGCGAGTGCCAGGGGGTCGTTTGCGGGCACATTCACACGCCGGCGGTCAAGCAACTCGATGAGCTGGCTTATTACAATTGCGGCGATTGGGTCGAAAGCTGCACGGCGCTATTGGAGCACGACGACGGCCGGATCGAGCTGGTCAATTTCGACGACGACCTGGCGAACCAGCCGGCCTTGGCCGAGGCCGGAGTGTGCGAAACCTGACATCGCTCATGCTCGCGCGTTTTCGTGAGCCGAAAGGCGCTAGCCTCGGGTTCTTTGTATTTCGGCCAACCACCATACTCACCGGCGGCTAGCGCCGAACCGCTCACGCTCGCGCGTTTTCGTGAATCCTGACGCCGCGAATAAGCTAGAATTGTCCGCAGCGGTCGATCGTTTTGTTTCTCACGCACTCGAGGCGGCATGTTTGTCCGGCATGTGTATACCGACTTGTGGCTCGACGGAGTCGACCGCGGCGCGGGAATCGTCGATCCCACGTGGGAAGCCGTCAGCGTAGCGATCCGCTCGCTCGACGCCACAACCCGAAGCCTGATCACGCTGGCCGATCGCGAGTGGAGCGACCACTTTTTGCTGGTCGTGGGAAAGTGGGAAGATCGGGTGCTGGTCAATTCGACGAAGAACAACAAGATCTTCTTCAGCCTCGTCGACGCCTCGAGCTCCGGCGGCACGCGCACTCTGTTGATCGCCGGCGAGCGCGAAGAGTACGACGACAACAAGCTCGTGCCGATCGACTGGGCAATCGAAGCGGCGCAGCATTTCTACGAGACAGGCGAACGCAAAAGCACGATGAGCTGGATGCGCGACGCGTGAGGCAGTGTGCTCGATCGGCTTCGCAAGCAACATACGGATACGCTCCTCTCCGTGAGCCGTTAGGCGCTAGCCTCGGGTTCTTTGTGTTTCGGCGTAACTCGACACTCACCGGCGGCATGCGCCGAACCGCTCACCTATACGCTTCTCTGTGAAACCGAAACGCTTCGACAAAGACCGGCCTCGGATAGGCCAGCTACAGAAGTCGGAATCGCGAGACTGCTACGACAACAACGACTTCTGCCGCGAGCGCGTGGCTGCTTCCGTTGCTGCCGTAAAATGTTCTTGCAAGAACTCGGCCAACTCCGGCGCGGCGACTTGTTCCGCTTCGGTGAACTTCAGCTTCACCAGGTCCTTGTCGTGGCGATCGATTTGCAGCTCGCGATCGACGCCCAGGTTGGCGATGCCGCCGAGCGCGTAGCGGTTCTTTGGCCCGGCCAGCGCTAGCTCGATCGCCGTCAGGCGCTTGGTGTGGATCGTCGCCCACGGCTCGCCGCCGCCGGCCGGGCAGACGTGGACCACTTGTTGATTGTTCCACAGGAACTGCGCGCCGGGCGCCGTCTCGGCCAGCAGCTCGCACAAGTCTTCCAGCACTTCTACGTCCCACTCGACGCGCTTGCCGGGCGGAAATCCCTTCCGCGCTAAGTGCCACTTCTGACCCAGCACTTTCCACGGCATGACGTCTTCGGGCTTTTGCTGCGCCTGCTTGGAGAACTTGGCGAAGGCGTTGACCGAGTCTTCGAGAAACTTCCAGAACTCGGGCCGATCGATCTCGCTGAGCCAGTGGACGCGCAGTTGCACCTCTTGCCACGGCCCGCGCAGGTTTTTGCACTTCACGCGCGGCTCGTTGCCGTAGACGGGAAGCTCCGGGATTTCGTTCAGCGGCTTCAGATCGAGGCGCGCGATGAGATCGTCTCGCTGAAATGATTTTCGCGCCACGCGGAACTTCAGTTGCAGCAGCCAAGGATCGCCCGTCACGGCGTGCATAAACCAGCCATCGCTCTTCTTTTCGCCGGTGATCTCGACGACCGAGCGGTTGTTCCAATTCGTCGGAGCGAAAGCGCCCAACTCATGAATCCGGTCGACGACGCGGGCCAGGATTTCTCCTTCCCACACGCACGGCTTGCCATTGCGGCCGACACGGTCGCGCGTGTGCCAGCCGCGGCCATCGACCTGCCACGGCATCTGCACGTCGCTGCCGACTTCGGCGATCTCAAGATCTTCGGTCCGGCGCGCGTGCGCGGCCTCGAAGTCGAACGGCTTGCGCTCCAAGTGCGGATCGGCGGCCAGCACCGGCGCGAGCATCTCGCCCGTGTGCGAACGCAATAGCTCGCCGGCGGCGAGCTCTTTTTTAGAGGATGCCTTCGCGGCGCCCTCGGTTTTTGTTTTGCGTTTGGCCTTGCTTGCGCCGGCCGCGGCCGTGGCGGCTTCGGCATGCGCCACGACTTGCTCGGGCGTGCCGGCGACGACGACATAGCCGCCCCCGTCTCCGGCCTCGGGACCCATGTCGATGATCCAATCGGCCGTTTTGATCACGTCGAGATTGTGCTCGATCACCACCACCGTATTGCCCAGTTCCACAAGGCGGTTCAGCACGTCGAGCAGGCGGGCGAGATCGTCGAAGTGGAGACCGGTCGTCGGTTCGTCGAGCAAGTAAAGCGTTTGGCCGGTGTCGGGACGCGCGAGCTCAGCGGCCAGCTTCACGCGCTGCGCTTCGCCCCCGGAGAGCGTGGGGGCCGATTGACCAAGCCGCAGATAGTCGAGTCCCACGTCACACAACGTTTCCAGCACGCGGCGAATTTTGGGGATGTTGCGAAACAACTCCACCGCGCGGCCGCACGGCAAATCGAGCACATCCGAAATCGAATGGCCGTGAAAACGAACCGCCAGCGTCTCCGGATTGTAGCGCTGCCCGCGGCACTCGTCGCACTCGACCCAAACGTCGGGGAGAAAGTGCATCTCGATCCGCAGTTGGCCATTCCCTTCGCACTTTTCGCAGCGTCCGCCAGGAACATTGAAGCTGAAACGGCGCGGGGCGTAGCCGCGCAGCTTGGCGTCGGGCAATTCGGAGTAGAGGGCGCGAATCAGCTCGAAGACGCCGGTGTACGTCGCCGGGTTCGAAGTTGGCGTGCTGCCGAGCGGCTGCTGATCGACGCGGATCACTTTGTTGATCCGCTCGACGCCGCGGATGGCGTCGTGCGCCGCGGGGAAGGTCGTCGCGCGGTGCAATGTGCGGGCCAGCGAATTGTAAAGCACATCCTCGACCAGCGAGCTCTTGCCGCTGCCGCTAACGCCGGTCACCACGGTGAACGCGCAGAGCGGAATCCGCACGTCGATGTTGCGCAGATTGTTGTGTCGCGCGCCTATGATCTCGAGCCAACCACCGCCGGGAGGCTGCAAAAAACTGTCCGAGGCCGAGGCTGGGGCGCCTTTTTGCGTCTTGCCCGGCTTACGTTTCGCCGCGCTCTTTGTCGCCGGCTTACCGTTTGATGCTTGCACCGCGATCGGAGTGAGCCGCCGGTTGGTGGGGACCGGAATCGCCTTGACGCCCGAGAGATACGGGCCCGTGACGGAGCCCTTCGTCTTGGAGACGACAGCCGGCGTCCCTTCGGCCACGATCCGCCCGCCGTGCTCGCCGGCCGCGGGGCCGAAATCGAGCAGACAATCCGCGCTGGCGATCACTTCGCGATCGTGCTCGACCATCAACAGCGTGTTGCCCAGATCGCGCAACCGCAACAAGGCGCTTAACAGCCGCTTGTTGTCGCGCGGGTGGAGGCCAATCGTCGGTTCGTCCAGCACGTAGAGCACGCCGGTCAAACCGCTCCCCACCTGGCTCGCCAGCCGGATTCGCTGCGCTTCGCCGCCCGAGAGCGTGGGGGCGGCGCGATTGATCGTCAGATATTCCAAGCCGACGTCGACCAGGAACTGCAAACGGTTGCGGACCTCGCGGGCCAGCTCGCCGGCGATCTTGCGCTCGGCGGCAGTGAGTTTCCAGGCGTCGAACTGGGCGAGCAAGTCCGCCAGCGGCTTGCGGCAGACTTCGTCCATCGTTTCGCCGCGGAAGCGCACGGCCGAGGCGTCGTCGCGCAGGCGGCTGCCTCCGCACGTCGAACATTCGACGACGTCGACCAGGTGATCGAGCCGGCCGCGCATGGCGGACGACAACCGCGACGCCTCTTCCAGCGTCGGGTAGAGCCCCTTGTATTGAAAACGGAACAGCGGCGGCGCGTTCGCCTTGGCGCCAGAGGCGAAAACGTCGATCCACGCCTCGCCTGCCCCATGCAGCACGATCCGCCGATGCCGCGCCGTGAGCTGCTCGAATGGAACGTCGAGCGGCACGCCCGTCTGCCGCGCCAGGGCCGCCGCCATCTCGCGGAAGAGCTTGTTCTCCGGCTCCGGCCACAGCGCCACGGCGCCGGCGCCGAGCGAAAGCTTCGGGTCTTGCAATAGCGCCGCGGTGTTTGCGCCGGTTTGGGTCCCCAATCCTTCACAGGCCTGGCACCAGCCCAGCATGCTATTGAACGAAAAGCTGTGCGGCGTGAGCGCCTCGAAGCTGCGTCCGCAACGGTCGCAGGCAAAATGCTGGCTGTAAATGTCGGTCCGCCAGCGCGCCTCGGGAACGTCGTCCGCCGGAAAGGCCACATGCAACACGCCGCGTCCCAGCGACAGCGCGCTCTCGATGCTATCCGCCACGCGCGAGCGGGCGTCGGGGCGGATCGTCGCCCGGTCGACGATCACTTCCACTGTGTGCTTGCGGCGGCGATCGATCTCCGGCGGCTGCGCGACGTCGTGCGTCTGGCCGTCGACCCGCATCCGCATGTAACCCGCGGCACGGATCTCTTCCCACAACGTTTCGTAACGCTCGCCGACGGCGATCTCCATCGGCGCCATCAGGTAGAGCTTCGTCCCCGTCGGCTGCTGCATCACCTTGTCGATGATCTCGTCGGCCGTTTGCGTGCCGATCGGCAGATCGCAATCGGGGCAGTACGACTTGCCCAGCCGCGCGAAGAGAATCCGCAAGTAGTCGTAAATTTCGGTGACGGTGCCGACGGTCGAGCGGGGCGTGTGGCCGAGATTCTTTTGTTCGATGGCGATCGCCGGCGACAGCCCTTCGATATGCTCGAGCTGCGGCTTTTGCATCTGGCCGACAAACTGCCGCGCGTAAGAGCTGAGGCTCTCGACGTAGCGGCGTTGTCCTTCGGCGTAGATGGTGTCCATGGCGAGCGAGCTTTTGCCGCTGCCGCTCGGTCCGCAGCAGACGGTCATGCAATCGCGCGGAATCTCGACGCTGACGTCTTTCAAGTTGTGCTGCCGGGCGCCGCGGACCTTGATGCTCTTGGCGACCGCGGCGGCCGGGCGCATCGGCGCGGCGAGCGCGTGGGCCGGCGGCTGGCCATTGCGATCCAAGACCGGCTTCAATGAACGCCCGGTGTACGACTTCTTTTTCGCGGCGATCACTTCGGGCGGACCAGCGGCCACGATTTCGCCCCCGCCGGCGCCCCCTTCGGGACCAAGATCGATCACCCAATCGGCCGTTTTGATCACGTCGAGGTTATGCTCGACGACCAGCACGGTATTGCCCGCTTCGACAAAGCCATGCAACACCGAAAGCAACATATGAATGTCGGCGAAGTGGAGACCGGTCGTCGGCTCGTCGAGCAAATAGAGCGTCTTGCCGGTGCTTTTTTTCACTAGTTCGCGGGCCAGCTTGATGCGCTGCGCCTCGCCGCCCGAGAGCGTGGGCGATGGCTGGCCGAGCTTGAGGTAATCGAGCCCCACGTCATGCAGCGTTTGCAATTTGTGCCGCACGGCCGGCACGTTTTCGAAGTGGGCGAGCGCCTGCTGGATGTCCATCTCCAACACTTCGGCGATCGATTTGCCTTTGAAGCGAACTTGCAGAGTCTCGCGATTGAAGCGATGCCCCTGGCAGACGGGGCAGGTCACCCAGACGTCGGCCAGAAAGTCCATCTCGAGCCGGTTCGATCCGTTTCCTTCGCACGCTTCGCAACGCCCTCCTTCGACATTGAAGCTGAAGCGACCTTCCTTGTAGCCGCGCGTTTTTGCCTCGGGTAGCGTCGCGTAGAGCCGGCGAATGTCGTCGAAGACCTTGATGTACGTGGCGGGGTTCGAGCGCGGCGTGCGGCCGATCGGCGATTGATCGATGGCGATCAACTTATCGAGCTGATCGAGGCCGACAATCTCGCGGAACTCGCCAGGCGTCCCTTCGCCGCCGTTCAGATCGCGGCGCAGCGCTTCGACCAGGATATCGTTGACCAAGGAGCTTTTGCCCGAGCCTGAGACGCCGGTCACGCAGACGAATGTCGAAAGCGGAATTTCGATATCGACATTTTTGAGATTGTTGTGCGCAGCGCCGAGGATCTTCAGCCATTGCTTGCCCGGCGCGCGGCGCACCGGCGGGATTTCGATCTTCAGCGCGCCGGCCAGATATTGGCCTGTCAGGCTGCGTTTGGCGCCGGCGATTTCGTCGGCGGTGCCCGAGGCCACCACCTCGCCGCCGCGGACGCCGGGGCCGGGACCGAAGTCGATGATCGTGTCGGCGGCCCGCATCGTGTCTTCGTCATGTTCGACGACGACAACCGTGTTCCCCAAATCGCGCAATTGCGCAAGCGTGCCGAGCAGGCGATCGTTGTCGCGCGGATGCAGCCCAATCGAGGGCTCGTCCAGAATGTAAAGCACGCCCACCAGGCCGCAGCCAATCTGTCCGGCCAGCCGGATCCGCTGCGACTCGCCGCCCGAGAGTGTGGGCGCCGTCCGCGCGAGCGTGAGGTATTCCAAACCCACGTTGATCAAAAAGCCGAGCCGCCCGCGGATTTCTTTGAGCACCTCGGCCGCGACCAAGGTCCGCGTCGGGTCGAGTTCCAGCGCGCTGAAGAATTCCGTCGCGTCGGCGATGCTCAACGCGCAGACTTCCGGCAAAGATCGCCCCGGCTTATCCGCAAAGCGCGGATTGCGAGTCGTCAGCGTGACCATGCGAGATTGCTCGTTCAGTCGCACGCCGCCGCACTGCTTGCAGTCCACCACGCGCATGTATTTTTCGAGCTGGCGGCGCTGCATGCCGCTTTCGCTACTTTTATACTTCGTCAGCAGTTCCGGAATGATCCCTTCGTATCGGCCGCCATACTTTTGCCCGCCGTTTCCTTGTCGCCAGGTGTAGGTGATGTGCAGATCGCCCGTCCCCCAAAGCAATTGGCGGACGATGTCGGGATCGAGCTCTTCCCAGGCTGTTTCGAGAATGTCTCCTTCGCCCAGACCGAGCTTGTGTTCGAGCGTTTCGGACACGCCGTGATAAATGTGCCGACGCCAGCGGCCGAGATCCTTCCACGGGCCAATCAGCTCGATGCAACCTTGCTTGAACGAACGCGCCGTGTTCGGGATCAACAGATCGGCGTCGAACGTGTAGACCTCACCCAAGCCATCGCAGCCTGGACACATTCCTTGTGGACTGTTGAAGCTGAACAACTGCGGCGTCGGCGCCTCGAAGCTGATCCCGCAATGCGTGCAGGCGTAATGGGCCGAGAGATAAAGGTCCTCGCTCGTTTCGTCCGCTGCGGCTTGCGCGCCGCGCGACTTGGTCTCCTTGCGGGATGTTGTGCGCTTGGCGACCGGCGCGGGCTGTGCATCGTCTTCGAAATCTTCGCCATCCTCTTCGACAGGCTGCACGGGGCGGGCGCCCGCCGCGCGATCGATCGCGATCACCAGGTTCCCTTGACCCATCTTCAGCGCCATCTCCACGGCTTCGGCCAGTCGCGCGCGGCCATCGGGCGAAGCGACCAGGCGGTCGATCACTACTTCGACCGTGTGCCGCATCTGGCGATCGAGCCGCAGATCGTCTGAGAGGGGTACGATCCGGCCGTCGACACGCGCCCGCACGAAGCCCTGCTTGATCAGGTCGACAAACAGATCGCGATGCTCTCCCTTTTGCGCGCGGACCAGCGGCGCCAGCACGGCAAACCGCGTCCCCTCGGGCAGGGCGCCCACGCGGGTCAGAATCTGCTCGCGCGTTTGCGCGGTGATCGCCCGCTGGCACTTGGGGCAATGCCCCAGTCCGGTGCGGGCGTAAAGAACGCGGAGGTAATCGTAAATCTCGGTGATCGTGCCGACGGTCGAACGGGGATTTTGCCCCGATGACTTCTGCGAGATCGAAATCGAAGGGCTCAGGCCCGAGATGAAATCAACGTCGGGCTTGGGCAACTGGCCAAGAAACTGGCGGGCGAAGCTCGACAGGCTTTCGATGTAGCGTCGTTGCCCTTCGGCGTAGAGCGTGTCGAACGCCAGCGAGCTTTTGCCCGATCCGCTGACGCCGGTCAGGCAGACGAGGCGATTTCGCGGGATCGTGAGATCGACGCTGCGAAGATTATGCTCGCGGGCGCCCTTGATCACTATGTCGGAAGCTGCCATGCAGAGGAGCCGTGAGTGGGGACAATCCGTTAGTAATTCGGCCCAGGCAAAGGAGCGCCAGATAGCCGGCCCTGCCACAAGCCGAGCGTCTCGATTTCGCCTCGCGCAGCCAGATGGGGGACCCTGCATTCTAAGGGAGAATCGCAAGAACCGACAAGCGGCGAACGCACGCAATTCCATGAGCGGAATGTGGAGTTGGACGCGAAATCATGCAGGACGTCGCAAGGGCGTGAACGGCCAACCCCCACCAGCGGGGCGATTGATCTCGGCTCGGACTGTTAAGCTGAATTCGTGATGGACAGGTCGGCGCCTTCTAAACGCTGGTTTCGCTATTCGCTTCGGACGCTGTTCGTGGTCGTGACGCTGATTGCGCTGGGGCTCGGTTTTGAAATGAAACGGATCCACAACCGCCATGCGATGCGCGCCTGGCTCCGCGACGGAAACGGGTGGGAGCTCACCTGGGAGGATTACAAAAGCACTCCCAGCCAACCGTCAAAGACGCCGGGCGACCCCACCATGCAAATTCCGCGCTGGAGAATGTGGCTGGGGGATGAACCGATGGCGCAGATCGGTTTCGAAAAGAGCGCCACCCCGGCCGATCGCGAACGTGTAAAGCGGCTCTTTCCAGAGGCGATGATCTGGAGTGACTAGTGCAGCTCGCGACTCGACGAAGGATCGGTCGTCGGAAACGACATCGAACACGCCCGTGCGATTCACTTGAAAAACCGCTCGAAGGAATATCGCCAACGAATCGTTTGCGGCCAACTGGCAGCGGGCGCGGGCGCCGGTTCGATCGTTACCGTGCGCGTCTCTGCGTTATAACGCAGTAACGTCGTGAGCGAATCGACCGCCAATTGCCACCCGCCGGCGAATTGCAATCGATTCGCCGACACGGTCTCCGGGAGGGCGAGGCTCCCGCCGAGCCGCTGCTTCTGAGCAGGCACCAGATCTTGTGGCGTCCCCTCGCAGAGCAAGTAACTGCTCCCCAAACGTAGTGGCCGCTCGCTGATTCGCGCGGCGACGTCGAACGTCGCGTGACCATCAGCCGTCACCTCGCACGATAACGACCAATGGCTGCGCCCTGCCCGACCGACCGCCATCAGCGCCGTCGCGCCGGCGCGGGCTTCATCATGCCACTCTTGAACCGGCGGGCTGGCGGGCCAGTTGGCGTTTTCTGCCGCGCTCGGCTCAACCGGCTCGATCGATTCAAAGCATGCGACGAGATTGTCGGCGTCGCGTAGTTCGATGCGATGCCCCCCGTTTGCCGCGCGGATTAACGTCAGTCCGCCGGCCGTGAGTACTGCCGGGCCGCTCACGCTTCTTCCCCAACCAGTTGCCCCGCGCGGAATCGCAAGAAGGCGTCGAGAAAGCCCTGGATATCGCCGTCGAGCACCGTTTGAAAATGGCTGACCGCGTAACCGGTGCGGGCGTCTTTCACGCGCTGATCGGGATGCAAAAAGTAATTGCGGATCTGCGAGCCGAAGCCGGTCTTGGCCTTGCCTTCGTACTTGGCCGCCTGCTCCGCCTCGCGCTTTACTTCTTCCAAGCGCGCCAGGCGAGACTGCAACATCTTTTGCGCAAGCGCCCGATTCTTGTGCTGGCTGCGCTCCTGCTGACACTGCACGACCACACCGGTCGGCAAATGCGTGAGCCGGATGGCGCTCGAAGTTTTGTTGACGTGCTGTCCGCCGGCGCCGCTGGCCCGAAACACGTCTTCGCGGACGTCGTTGGCGTAGTCGATCTTGATCTCTTCCGCCTCGGGCACCTCGGGCGAAACGTCGACGGCGGCAAAACTGGTTTGCCGTTTCCCTTCGGCGTTGAAGGGGCTGATCCGCACCAGCCGGTGCATGCCGGTCTCGCCCTTCAGATAACCGTAGGCCATTGGCCCGCTGACGATGATCGTGGCGCTGTTGATGCCGGCCTGGTCGTTGTCTTGCCGGTCGAGAAGCTCGGTCTCGTAGCCCTGGTTCTGCGCCCAGTGGAGATACATCCGCAGCAGCATCTCGGCCCAATCGTTGGCGTCGGTGCCGCCATCGCGGGCGTTGATCGAAAGGATGGCGTTGTTCGGGTCGTGCGGGCCGTTGAGCAGCGCTTTCAACTCAAGATCGTCGAGAATTTTTTCCAACCGATCGAGCTCGGCCGGCATTTCGGCCGTGAGATCGGGGTCGTCTTCCCCCAGCTCGACCATCGCGTCGAGATCGTCGACCGATTTCACAAGGTCCCGCAGCGGCTTGACGACGACCATCAATCCCTTGAGCTTGCCGACAACCGCCTGCGCCTGGTCGGCCTTATCCCAAAAGCCGGGAGCGCTCATCCGGGCTTCGATCGTTTTAACTTCCGACGCTTTGGCGTCGTAGTCAAAGAGAGTCTCGGAGTTGAGTGACCCGCTGACGAATGGCCTTGGCCCGATCGGTGAGCTCTTTGTTCATGGCGATTATCTAGTTGGCGTGGTTTTTAAGTTTCGAGAAGGGCTGTCTTCGCCGTGGATACGCAATTGTAGCGAGATTTGCCGATTTAGACTATCGGGGCCTAATTGCCCTTCGCAGTCTCGCGTGCCAGAATTGTTCGAGTTCGCCCACTCATCGACGGGAGACGTGTTCATGCGTCGCGCGACAATTTTCGGGCTGCTGATGGGACTAGCGCTTGTTCCGTGCTTCGCGTTTGCTCTGGAGCCCGGCGGCGAGGAGCCGAAGCTGACGGCGCCCGAACTGGTCGAAGGCGTGATCGCCGAAGAGGCCAAAGTCGAAGACGTGCGTTCGCTCTACTTGCGATTCGAAGGCAAGTGGACGCGGCCCCTGCCGGCCGTGTCGCGCGAGATCGCCGAAATGAAGGGGCGGAACGAGAACGTCGACATCGAGAAGAATAGCAACCTCTGGCCCGAGATGACTGAAGAGCTGGAGCTGGCGTTCGACAAGAAACGGGTCCGCAGATTCTCGCACTGGCACAAATCGTCTTGGACGCTGCGCGTCTTCGACGGCGACCTGGCCGTGTCGCACGAAAAATACTTCTTGGGCCTGAAAGAACA
>DASXPZ010000394.1:0-2878 GCA_036493275.1 Pirellulales bacterium | reverse complement strand
TCTGAGGCAATCCATTCTCCCGAGGCATGCGTCGTACTGAGCCGGACGATGCCAGCTGTCAATCGAGGTGGTCTGCACGGTGGCGATCTCGTGCTGGCTCAAAGTCTTACGCACGATATCGAGCCCACTGGAGAGCGGGGCATAGCGGAACGATCGCTCGGCTCCCCGTCCCTGGTCAGGCCGAATGGTCCCGACCAGCGACTTCTCTGGATTGACGAGTTCAACCTGTGCTTTGGCCAAAGCAGCCGCCAAGCCGCCGATCGAATTACTGGACCGCTGCATGAGTCCCCTCTCCGGGGAGAACGTCGAAACTAACGGCCCCGGACTTCGAGCGCCTGGCCCGGATACCGTGGCCGACTCCTCCCCGGTCGGAGTAACGCGAGCCCCAGATTCCGACTTCTCCGTTGCAATTACCCGAGCTTCAGAGTCTGATCTCTCCTTTACGTTGACATCGCACTGGTCGTAGCCATATTCGCCCGAGGTGCCCTCCTTGGCGCGGCCCATTGTTAGCTTCGGGTGAAGTAGCGGCAGTGCAGCCTGAGCTGCAGTAAAACGATCAGCTAGAGGAAGGTCGCCATTCCGCATCAGTCCCAACATGAAATCGCGAGGCGAAATATTGGGGTCAAGATTAGCCGCACCAATGGCGACATTCCGCAAGGCGGTCTTTTTGTTTGGCGTGCCGCGTTGGCGACCACCGCGCCGCTCACCAGGCCTCGAACCTCTCGTCATTTGCTACTTTGCTAATTTTCGGAATGGACGCGACTAACGAACGTTTAAGGCTATAGATCCTTGTTTTTGGCCGGCTGGTCGCGACAAACAGCACAGTTTTGGTTGCTAGTTCGTTACTTGCTTTGCTATTTTTTGCTAACTGCTCGGCCGCCCCCGCCTTAGGAGTCCATTTACCAATACGGACGGAGGACAGGGGGTTGTAGACTGCTCGCATTAGTAGCGTTAAATTATTAATGCTGTTATAGATTGCTGCTCGGCAGAACGAACCCAAACTCAACCACGCGCGATTACATCCCCGGCGGAACCACCGACCGATCTGCGCCCAAGAATGTAGTCCGCCGCCTCGCGCAGTGAATGGACCAGCTTGTCCGGCTCGTGGGGCTGGTCCTGCGGGTAGCCGTAGTCGACAAAGATGGTGCGGCAGCCGGCGCTGCGGCCGGCGTGCACGTCGCGCCAACGGTCGCCGACGAGATAGCTCGCGGCGAGGTCGATCCTGTGCCTAGCGGCGACCTCGAGGATCATCCCCGGCTTGGGCTTGCGGCAGGAGCAATTGTCGGCGTCGGCGTGGAAGCAGACGATGACGTCGTCGATCGGCAATTGCCGCATAATTTCCGCGTGCATCGCCTCGACCGTCGCCTTCGGCGTCAATCCGTTGGCGACGTCGGGCTGATTGGTGACGATGATCAGGAGGAAGCCCGCCTCCTTGAGGAGGCGAGCAGCCTCGGCAACCCCGGGGAGAATGCGGAAGTCCGAAAGGTTCGTCGGCGCCACGGGCTTGCCGTTGCGCTCCAGGTTGGCGTTGATGACGCCGTCGCGGTCGAGGAAGACGGCGCTTACCACTTGGTGGCGTTCTTCTGCAGCTTGGGATGCGAGACCAGGCAATGCCAGACCACCGCCTGGAACGCTTCCGACAGCGGCGTGACCCAGGCGGGATTCACCTGCGGGATGACGACGACCACGTCGCCATGTCGCGCGGTGTATCCAGTGTCCTTGCCGACGATCCCGAACACCTTGGCGGCGCGTTTCTTCGCGAGGTCGATCGCGCTGACAAGATTGGTGCTGACGTTGCGCTCGGCGTCGCCGCCGCCGACCGAAAATATCAGAATCGCGTCGTCGCCATCGAGCCGGCTGGTCTCCAGCCAGGCGGCGAAGACGCTGTCCCAGCCCTCGTCGTTGGTGCGTGCGGTCAACTCGGAAACGTTGTCGATCGGGCTGTAGGCTTCGATGCCGCACAGTTTCCTGAAATCGTTCACTGCGTGGCTGCAATTTCCGGCGCTGCCGCCGACGCCGAGCAGGAACAGCCGCCCGCCGCGCTCGCGCAGCTGCGCCAGCCCGTCCGCCAACAGCTCGATCTTCTCGCGCGGTATCTGCTTGCAGATCGTCTCGGCGTCGGTCAGGAACCGTGCGGTGTGATCCATCGGATTCAAGGTTTGCAGCGGCAGGCCCAGCTTGGCCGCTTGAATGGAAGCGCCGGGACTTGTACCCCAGAGCGATATGGCCAAGCAATTGGCGGACGAGCCTCAGGCTGAAAGAACGTACTGCCCGAATTCCACATGGACACGCAAGTACTAGGAACGCCCCGGCTCGCGGACGATATAGACGCAACGCCGCCCGATCGGAGGAACGCCTTCACCAAGGCGTTGTTCTTCGCCGGCAAGCTGATCGTGAGCGCGGCCTGCTTCTGGTATGCGTTGCGCCAGATCAATGTGAGCGAAGCAGTCCGCACTCTACCGACTTTCGATTTCCGCTGGGCGGCATTCGCCGTCGCCGTCGCCATGGCGCAAATCCTGCTCCTGGCGCTCCGCTTATGGTCGGTCGTGCACGCACTCACGCCGAACGCCGCGGGATTGACCTATCGCGCCACCTGCGCCGTCTCGGCGATCTACGCGCTGCTCGCGCAGGTGTTGCCAAGCGTCGTGGGCGAAGGAATTCGCGCCTGGATGCTTACCCGGTTCGGCTGCGGCTGGCGCGCCGGGCTGACGAGCGTCATAATCGACCGCGCGGTCGGGGTGGCGGTGCTGATCGCCTTCGCCTTCGTCATTCTGCTGCTGCCGTCGGCGCTGACGGCGCTTTCGGGCTACCGCGACCTCATGCTTTTCGTGTTCGGCGCGGCGCTCGTCGTCGGCGCGCTGGCGCTCTTCTCCACGCC